>NZ_JBSFNS010000134.1:0-19097 GCF_053587275.1 Amycolatopsis sp. NPDC003676 | reverse complement strand
TTTGCGTTGTGTTTAGGGTGGGGGGGGTGGGGGGTCGTGTGTGGCTTTCACGGTTCTAACCGGGATCGCCACTCACGAGACAGCTCAGGGCAGCCAGGTCATCCGCTGCCCGTGCGGCGCCGTCCGGGCCAGCGCGCGGGCCTCGGGTTTCCCGTTTATCCAGGTCGTCAGCCCGAGCACCGCCATCGCGGGCTCGCCGTCGGCCGAATCGCCCGAGGACAGGTCGTCCCGTCCGGGCAAGACCGTTTCCAGCCCAGCCTTGTAGAACTCCTGGCTGACCCACCACACCGGCCGGGTCGAGGACAGCCGCCCCAGTTCGGCCACGAAGTCCGCCCGCCGGTCCCAGACGTATGCCAGCGCGTGGCTCGTCAGCACCACCAGCGGCAGTTCCTCCGGCAGCCGCGCGGCCGCCGACGCAAGGTCGTCCACCGCGTCCCCGGCGATCAGCTCCGGGGTGTGCTTCCGCTGTTCCGCGGCAGCCGTGCGCAGCAGCCGGATCCGGTCGACCTGATCGGCCCAGACGCACGCCTCCAGCCACGCCAACTCGTCCTCGTCCGAGAGGTCCACCGGAGCCCGGTCCAGCCCCGCTCGGGCCGCGACAGCGACCTTCTTGGGCAGCTTGGGCAACTTCGCGCCGTCCGCGACATCGATCGCGCAGTGCAGCCCGACCGCGGCCTTAGCCGGGCCAGCGGTGAGCTGCTCGCCACCGTCGCACTGATAGCGGTAACCGAACCGGTCGAGCCCCAGCAGCAATCCCGCACTGCAGCCGACCTCGAGCAGCGCGATCTTGCCGCCCGCTTCCTTCGCCGCCGCCGCGACCGCCGGGTACAGCAGGGCGGCGCGGCGCACCTCGTTCGTCTGCGTGTAGCGGGTCGAGATGATCTCGCGAGCCTGGTCCGCGCGCTCCAGCAGGAACGAGCGGAACAACGGCCACGTCTCGCCGTCGACGCCGTCGAAACCGCCGACCGACGGGTAATAGCGCGACAGCGGATGAATCGGATCCGCCTGCACCAGCCGGTGCGCGGCGGCGAACAGCAAGGTGCCGCGCGCTTCGCCGCCGCGGGCGTCGGTCAGGAGCGCGGCGACGTCGTCGTCCTCGGCTGCGTGCGTCGCGAGGTGGTCGTACAGCGGCGAAACCCCGCGCGCCTCCGTCTCGGCGAACCTGCGCAGCGTCTGCTTGATCTTCTCCAGGGCGATGGCCACCCGTGCTCCTCTTCGCGGCGGATCGATCACTCGTGCGGCGTCGGGCGGCCGGGCTGTTCGCCGCCGCGGGTGTCGCCGTAGGACCGTTTCGGCACCATCACTTTGCGCCGGAAAATGCACACGATGGTGCCGTCCTGTTTGTACCCCCGTGTCTCGACATACACCACTCCCCGGTCGTCCTTGGACTTCGACGGGGTCTTGTCGAGCACCTCGGTCTCGCCGTAAATCGTGTCGCCGTGGAACGTCGGCTTCACGTGCTTGAGCGATTCGACCTCGAGGTTCGCGATGGCCTTCCCGGACACGTCGGGCACCGACATGCCGAGCAGCAGCGAGTAGATGTAGTTGCCGACCACGACGTTCTTGCCGAAATCGGTCGTCTCGCCCGCGTAGTGCGCGTCCAGGTGCAGCGGGTGGTGGTTCATCGTGATCAGGCAGAACAGATGGTCGTCGTATTCGGTGACGGTCTTGCCGGGCCAGTGCTTGTAGACCGCGCCGACCTCGAACTCCTCGTAATACCGGCCGAATTGCACGCTTGCGCCTCCTGTCCGGGTAACACCTGCCGAACCAGGTGCGACACGTATCCGTGGTGAGGAGTACCCTCGACCATCGGTGATCGCGCGTCAACGCGACCCCTGCCACTTCGCACGCCCTGGCGTGCCCCGGCCGAAAGGAGGTGAGGAACCGCTCATGAGCAGTGGTGATAGTCCGCTCCCTAGTAGTACGTGCGTTCCCGCCCCGCCGGTCGGCCTTTTCCCTTCCTGGTAGGCCCGCGTCCGGGAACTCACGGTGCCGCCGGACGGACTCCGCAGTCCGCCTGGCCGTCGTCTTCGTGCTTCACGACGTCTGCCCAGGAGAACCCATGCCTGCCATTCCCTCGCTTGGCGGCCTTCGCGGCCGCGGCAACAACCGGGCCAAGGCCAATCTCGACCGGCCGATCCCGGTGCCGCTGTCTGCGTATGTCGTCGATTGCGCGGTGTATGTCGACGGCAAGCGGCTGCCAGGGCGCTGGACGCACGCCGAGGCGATCCGCGAGGTGCGCAAGCGGCACGCGGGTTTCGTCTGGATCGGCCTGCACGAGCCCGATTCCGACCAGATCCAGGGCATCGCGGACACCTTCGGCCTGCACGAACTGGCCGTCGAGGACGCACTGGAGGCGCATCAGCGGCCGAAGCTGGAACGCTACGACGACACGCTGTTCCTGGTGCTGAAAACAGTCCGCTACGTCGAGCACCAGTCGCCGACCACGGCGAACGAGATCGTGGAAACCGGCGAGCTGATGGTGTTCCTCGGCCGCGATTTCGTGATCACCGTCCGGCACGGCAACCACTCCGGCCTCGCCCGGCTGCGCCGTGACCTCGACGACGACCCGGAGCGGCTCGCCCTCGGCGCGGCGGCGGTCGTGCACGCGATCGCCGACCACGTGGTCGACCACTACCTGGAGGTCACCAGCCGGATCGAGGCGGACATCGACGAGATCGAGGCGCAGGTGTTCGCGCCGCGGTCGTCGGTGAGCGCCGAGCAGATCTACCTGATGAAGCGGGAAGTGCTCGAACTGCGGCGCGCGGTGGTCCCGCTCGCCACGCCGGTGTCGCGGCTCGCCGAGGGCTACACGCGGCTGGTGCCGGACGAGGTCCGCTCGTATTTCCGCGACGTCGCCGACCACCTCGCGACGGTGTCCGAACGCGTCGCGGCGTTCGACGAACTGCTCAGCACCCTGGTCGACGCGACAGTCGCGAAGATCTCGCTGCAGCAGAACACCGACATGCGCAAGATCACCGCGTGGGCGGCGATCATCACGGTGCCCACGATGGTCGCGGGCATCTACGGCATGAACTTCGACTACATGCCCGAGCTGCATTGGCAGTTCGGCTATCCGATCGTGGTCACGATCATTCTCGCGATCTGTCTGCTGCTGTACCGAATATTCCGGAAGAACGGCTGGCTGTAGCCACCCCTCGCGGTCCCCCCTTTCTTCCCCCGGTTGCAGGAGGTTTGTCTCGTCATGTCCCGGTTGCTGTCCAACCTCAAGTTCTGGGCCCTGGCCCTCTGCCTCGTGTGGATCGTCGGCATCGTCGCGATGATCGCGCTCAACCCCGGGTTCGCGCACGGCATGAAGTGAAGTCGCGTGCGCCGTAACCTTGGCGCATGCCGAAAGCGCTGGTGGTGGCCGACGAGGCCGACGAGCGGCTGTGGACCTCCGCGGTCCGCTCGCTGCGGGTCGACCTCGTCGTCGCCGCCGGCGATCTGCCGTTCGCGTATCTCGAGTTCCTCGCCGGCATGCTCGACGTGCCGTGCGTGTTCGTTCCGGGCAATCACGATCCGGACCTGAGCGGCTTCACCCGCTACGGCGGACTGTCCATGAAGGACGGTTTCCCGACCGAATGGCCCGGCCCGGCCGGCGGAATCAACGCCGACGGCCGGATCGTCGACGTCGCCGGTCTGCGCATCGCCGGGCTCGGCGGTTCCATCCGTTACCGCGACGGCCCGAATCAATGGACGCAACGCCAGCAGGCGCGCCGGGCCCGGCGGCTGGAGCGGCGTTTCCGGTGGCGGAAATGGCGCGATGGCAACGGAATCGACATTCTGCTGACGCATTCGCCGCCGCGGAATCTCGGCGACCGCGAAGATCCGCCGCACCAAGGTTTCACCTGCCTGCACCGCACGATCGAAACCCTGCGGCCGCAGTGGCTGCTGCACGGACACATCCATCCGCACGGCGAACCGGTGCCCGACCGCGTGGCAGGGCATACCCGGATCCGCAATGTGGTGGGCTATCAGGTGATGGAGTTCCCGCGATGACCCGACCGACCGGTTTCCCGCGCGCTGACGCCGAAAACGACTTCCTGCGAGCCCGCCGCCGGCAGGTGCTGTCGCGGCTTTCCACGTGGCTGCGCCGGGAACCCGACGACGTCAACATCATGCTGCCGTTCCACGAAGTGGTGCAGGCGCTCGGTTACGTCAGCGAAGCGCGGATCGGGACGCGAGTGATCACTTTGGACTCGATCGTCGGCACCGTCGACCGGAGCCGCGATTTCGACCGCCGCTTCCGTCCCACTTCCGCCCGGGTCCGGCAACGCTGGGAACGACTCGCGCTGGCCGCCCGCCGCGGCGAAGCGATCCCGCCGATCGAGGTGTACCGCATCGGCGAGCTGCACTTCATTATCGATGGCCACCACCGGGTTTCGGTCGCGCTGGCGCAGGGACTGTCCACAATAGAAGCTTCAGTGATTGCCGTGCGCACCAAGCTGAATCCGAGCGGCATCCGGTATCGCGGCGACCTGATCGTGAAGGACTACCGGCGGCTGTTCCTGGAACGGGTTCCGCTGTCCGGCCATGCCCGCGCTTCGGTGCTGGTGACGGATCCGTGGAACTACGCGCAACTCGGTGAACACGTCGAGGCGTGGGGTTTCCGGCTCATGCAAGACGAAGGCCGGTTCACCGACCGCGCGACCGTCGCGCAACGGTGGTTCGACGAGGAATTCACACCGGTGGTGGCGATGCTCCGGCAAGCCGACCTGATCGGCGACCGTACCGAGGCCGAGGCGTACCTGTGGGTCGCGTGCGAGCGGTACCGGCTGATCCGGACGCACCGCTGGGACGAGGAGGTCATCGAAACGCTGCGCTCCCAGCAGTGACTTGTCAGGTCTCCCCTGACGTGTCAGGCTAGTCCTGACATCGGGAGGTTTCTCATGACTTCGTACTGCTCGTTCTGCCTGAAACCGGCCGACGAGGTGGCCAAACTGATCGCCGGATCCGGCGTCTACATCTGCGATGGCTGCGTCGGGCTGTGCGGCCAGATTCTGGCCGGGGAACACGAGCCTGGAACGCCCGAGGTGACGCTGTGGGAGCGGAAATCGGACGAGGAAATCCTGGAGAGCATCCCGCGGATGGCGAAGGTGAGCGCGCAGACGGACGCGCGGATCCAGGAGCAGGTGGATTTGCTGCGGACGCGCGGGGTGGCGTGGGCGCGGATCGGCGAGGCGCTCGGCGTGACGCGGCAGTCGGCCTGGGAGCGGTTTTCCGCCGAGCGGAAATGAGACTGGCCCCCTCCCGTTTGGTGGCGGGAGAGGGCCGATCGACCTCAATGGCTTTGCGCGGCCCGTCCGGGCCGATCGATCTCGATGGCTTTGCGCGGCGCGTCCGGGCCGATCGATCTCAATGGCTTGCGCGGCGCGTCTGGGCCGATCGAGCTCAGTGGCCTTGCGCGGCCCGTCCGGACCGATCGAGCTCAGCGGCTTTGCCTCGGCCCGTCCGCGCCGATCGAGCGTCGCGGGCGGCCGCCCCCTCAGACAGTTCGCTCGGCGGGTCAGTCGCTGGGGATGATGGCCCACAGGATCAGATATCCGATGAACTGCGGCCCTGGCAGCAGGCAGGAGACCAGCGCGAGCACCCGGATCTTGCCCGGCGTGGTCCCGAAGCGACGGGCCAGTCCGGCGCAAACGCCGCCGATCATGCGCCCCTCTCGCGGCCGGCTCAGTCGGTGGGTGACAGGTGCGGTCATCGTGTTCCCCTCCCGTTTGGGTTCGTACCTCTATGTCACCACGACCGGCGCTGGGATACATCGCTCCGCGGGACGATCCGGACCCCTAAGGGGATGGGGTCCGGTACGGGGGAGGAATCGGGGTCGGGGCGGGAACTCGCAGTTCAGCGCTCTTCTTGGGGCAGAAATCTAGGGCCGGTCAGTCTCGGAGCCGGTGCCCCAACACTGCCCAGGCAAAGCCGCCCTGCGCGGAATCCACGTACGCCCGGCCAACTGGCCGGAGCCCGGTCACTCGCGACCGACCGGCAGACCTAATCCGCTCGCCACACGGACCCAGCTTCCCACCGACAACTCACGCGAACCGGATACCGGCCAACACCCCCACGCGCCCGTCCGACTCGGGTGCCGTCGACAACCCACCCGCCAAACCGCCAAGCCCGTCCGGCGAAATCGTCTCCCCCATTCGCCCGCCAAAAACTCCCCGACCAGCGGTGATGACTCAGCGAATTGTGGGATTTCCCGGCGGGGGCTGGATTTTTCGCCACTCACGGTGATACTGCACCCCGTGCGTAACCCACTCGGAGTCCTCGCGGTCGGCTGTTCGGTGCTTCTCGCCGCGAGCGTCGGATGTTCCGCGGAGTCCGCCCCGGCGGAGCAGGCGCAGTCCACGCCGGTACCGCTCACCGCGATCGCGGCGCTCGGGGACTTCGCCACGCTCGATTACTGCAGCCTCCTCGACCCGAAGCGGCTCAAGAACACCACCGCCGACACGCCTGATTCCTCGTTCACCGCGTGCCAGGCGGACTTCGTCCAGGCCGGGCGGCCCCGCACGGTCACCGTCGGGCCGCTCGCGGCCGATCGCGATCCCAACATCAAGGCTTACGACTACGCGGGCAAGGTGCCGGACGGGGTTTCCGTGCAGCAGGCCGGTTTCGTGCCTGACCGGTCGTGCGGGCGGGCGATCACGTTCGCCGACGGGGTCCGGCTGGCCGTTTCGATCACCGACGGGGACGATCGCGGCAGTGCGGAGGACCGGTGCGCCGCGGCGGACGACGTCGTCGGCGGGGTGCTCGACGCGGTGACCGGCAATCGGGTGCGGCATCCGCAGTTGCCGGACCGGTCCTGGGGGCGGGTGGATTCCTGCGCGATCCTCGGCGCGTCCGGGGCGCAGGGCGGCGACGCGACGGCCGGGATCGCCGGGCATTCCTGCATTCTCGACAAGGTGAGCCTGGAGTTCGCGGTGGTGCGCCAAGCTCCGGCGGGGCCGTCCGAAACGCTCGGCAACCGGATGGCGCGGGTGGCCGCCGACGGGGCGTTCTGCCGGGTCCGGACGGTGCAGCCCTCCCCGGCGACCCCGGGACGCGCCGAGCAGGCGACGGTGAGCGTGGTCGACACCAGCGGTGCGGGCGGCGAGGCGGCTTGCCCGGCCGCGCGCACCGCTGCTGCGACGGTCTTTTCGCGGATCCCCTGAGCGTCCGTGAAGGGCTCGCGAGGAGCCCTTCACAGACCGTCAGCTCAGTCGGAGTAGGTGAGATTTCGCCCGTTGGACGGGTCGAAGAGCTTCACCTTGTCCGCGTCGAACGAGATCCGCAGGTCCTGGTTCTCCGCGGCGGCCGATTCGGCCGACAGCCGGGCCACGATCAGCGATTCCGCACCGGGGACGTCGGCCGAACCGCTGTCCGCGGCCAGTTCCGCCAGGTCGGCCGAGCTGGCGACCCCGCCGTCCACGGTGAAGTGCGCGAACTTCTCCGAACCCATCGACTCCAGCACGTCCACGTGCGCGGTGAACGTCGCGCTCTCCCGGCCCGATTCGGCCAGTGCGGCGTCCTCGAAGTGTTCCGGGCGGATGCCCATGATCACCTCGCGCGGGGCGTCCGCTGCCTCGGCCATCCGGCGGATCCGGTCGCTGAGCGGGGTGGTGCCCAGCGAACTGCGCAGCTCCCCGTTTTCGAGCGTCGCGGGGACGAAGTTCATCGACGGCGAGCCGATGAACCCGGCCACGAACAGGTTCGCCGGGTTGTCGTACAGGAACTGCGGCGAACCGATCTGCTGCACGTACCCAGCGCGCAGCACCACGACGCGGTCGCCGAGGGTCATCGCCTCGGTCTGGTCGTGCGTGACGTACAGCGTGGTCGTGCCCAGCTGCTTCTGAATCTTGGACACCGAGGTACGCATCTGGCCGCGCAGTTTCGCGTCCAAGTTGGACAGTGGCTCGTCCATCAGGAACGCCTTGGGGTTGCGGACGATCGCCCGGCCCATCGCCACCCGCTGCCGCTGCCCGCCGGACAGGTTGGCCGGTTTGCGGTCGAGATGCTGGGTCAGGTCGAGGATCGTCGCCGCTTCCTCCACTTTGGACCGGACGATCTTGTCGTCCACTTTGGCCAGCCGCAGCGGGAACGCCATGTTTTCCCGCACGCTCATGTGCGGGTACAGCGCGTACGACTGGAACACCATCGCGATGTCCCGGTCCTTCGGGGCCTTCTCGTTGACCCGCTTGCCGTCGATGCGCAGTTCGCCCGAGGAGATGTCCTCCAGCCCGGCGACCATGTTCAGCGTGGTCGACTTCCCGCAGCCGGACGGGCCGACCAGGATGATGAACTCGCCGTCGGCGATCGTGATGTCCACTTCGGACACCGCGAGCGCGCCGTCGGGATAGCGCTTGGAAACCTTGTCGAGAACGATTTCAGCCATGGGTCAGCCCTTCACCGCACCGGACGTCAGCCCCGCCACGATGCGACGCTGGAAAAACAACACGAACAGGATGATCGGCACCGTGATCACGACCGCGGCCGCGCACACCTGGCCAGTCGGGTCCTCGAACTGCGAGGACCCGGTGAAGAACGACAACGCCGCCGGCACCGTGCGCGACGACTCGGTGGACGTCAGCGAGATGGCGAACAGGAAGTCGTTCCAGCAAAGGATGAACACCAGGATCGCCGTGGTGAACACGCCCGGCGCGGCCAGCGGCGCGATCACCTTCCGGAATGCCTGCGCCGGCGTCGCGCCGTCCATCTTCGCCGCCTTTTCCAGCTCCCACGGGATTTCCCGGAAGAACGCGGACAGCGTGTAGATCGACAGCGGCAGCGCGAACGTGATGTAGGGCAGGATCAGCCCCGGCCAGGTGTCGAAAAGGCCGAGCCCGCGTTCGATGTTGAACAGCGGGGTGACCAGCGAGACCTGCGGGAACATCGCGATCAGCAGGGAAAGCCCTACCAGCAGTTGCTTCCCGGGGAAGTCCAGCCGGGCGATCGCGTACGCCGCCATCGTGCCCAGCACCACCGCGATGACCGTGGAGATCACCGCGATGCCGATCGAGTTCACCAGCGCGCGCAGGAACTCCGTGGTCTGGAAAATGTCCGCGTAATTCTTGAGCGTCCATTCCACCGGGATGAAATTGCCGTCGGTGAGCGTCGCTTTCGTCTTGAACGACAGCGAAAGCACCCACAGCACCGGGACGATCGCGAACACCAGCACCAGGATGTCGAGCAGGCCCCAGCCCACTTTGCGGCCGGTCGTGGCCGCACCTCCGATGGCCATCAGCGCTTCCCCCCGTCGTCCGTGCCGGGCGCGGCGGTGCCGAAGACCTTGATGAAGAGGAACGCGATGATCGCCACGGTGATGAAGATCAGCACCGCCATGGTGGAGCCGATCCCGAGGTTGAGCCCCTTGACCAGGTTGTCGTAGGTCTGCATGGACACCGATCCGGTGTCCTGCGCGCCGCCGGTGAGCACGTAAATGTTATCGAAAATGCGGAACGCGTCGAGCGTGCGGAACAGCAGCGCGACGAGGATCGCCGGTTTCATCACCGGCAGCATTACCTTGGTGAACCGCTGCCACGCGGTCGCGCCGTCCATCGCCGCGGCCTTCAGCAGGTCGTCCGGCACTAGCGCCAGCCCGGCCATCAGCAGCAGCGCCATGAACGGCGTCGTCTTCCACACCTCGGCGAGAATGATGATGAACAGCGACGGCCACTGGTCGGTCAGCGGTGCGACGCCCTCGCCCAGCGCGTTCGCCAGGTACCCGGTTTTGGGCGTCCACGCGAAATACCACGAGAACGCGGCCACCACGGTCACGATGCCGTACGGGATCAGCGCGACGGTGCGCACCAGTCCGCGGCCGACGAGCGTGCGGTGCATGATCAGCGCGAGCCCCATGCCGAGCACGAATTCGATCGCCACCGAAACGACCGTGAGGAACATCGTGGTGCCGAACGCCGTCCACCAGTAGGAATTGGTGAGCACCGCGGCGTAATTGGAGAATCCGATGAACTCGTGCTGCGACGGGAACCGCAGGTCGTAACGCTGCAGCGAAAGCCAGACCGAATAGATGATCGGGTATCCGGTCACCGCGATCATCACGAGGAAGGCGGGCGCGCACAGCCAGAGCCCGAGCCGCCGTTCCGCCTTCTTGCCCTCGGAAAGCGCGGGCTTTCCCTTGCGGTGCGCCGCTTCCTGCGTGGTCGCGGCGGGATCCTGGACGGTCACGGGATCACTCCCTTCGACTGGAGCGCGTCATCGAGCTGTTCCCGCAATTTCTGCGCGGTCGCCTGCGGATCGATCGCCGACGGCGGAGAGATGATTTTCGACATCACCGTGGACAGGTTCTGATACACCGGCGTGAGCGGCCGGACCGCGGCGGTTTTCAGCGCCGACAGAATGGCGTCGCGCATCGGGTACTTCTGCGCCATGTTCGGGTTGTCCGCCGACACCGGTTTCGCCGGGTCCACCGGCACGTCGTCGTGGTACACCGACTCGATCGTCGGCGGCACCCCGTCGTTGATCGCGGACACCTTCTGATTTTCCTTGCTGCGCAAGCACAACGCCGCTTCGTACGCCTCGGGCTTGTGCTGCGAGTACGCACTCACCGCGAGATCGAAACCGCCGATCGTGCTCTTCGACGGAATGCCCGCCTTCGCCTGCGGATACACCGCCCACTTGAAGTGCGCCAGGTCCTGCGGCTTTTCCTCGGCGTAGGAGGCGTAAACGAACGGCCAGTTCAGCTCGAACGCGGCGCCGCCGCCCTGGAACGTCCGCCGGACGTCGTCCTCCTTCTGGTTCGTCAGCGACGGATCGGTGATCCCCGAAGACGTGACCTTCTTCAGCAGTTCCAGCGCCTGCACCGCGCCCTCGTCCATCACCACGGATTTCCCGTCGTCGGACAGGATGTGCCCGCCGAGCGATTCCACCAGCGTGTTGTAGATGACGACCAGGCCCTCGTACTGCGCGCCGGTGAACACGACGGAATACGGTTTGTGTTGGCTCTTGAGCTGCTGCGACATCTGCATCATCTCGTCCCACGTCTTCGGCGGGGTCGGGGTGAGGCGATCGTCGTACCAGAGCAATTGCACGTTGGTGTTCTTCGGCGCGGCGTAGAGCTTTCCTTGATACGTCGCGGTTTCCAGCGGGCCTTGCAGCACGCCCTCGGAAGCGGCCGTCTTGTTCTGCCCGGTCCACTCGTCGACCCAGCCCGCCTCGGCGAACTCCGAGACCCAGGTGACGTCGAGGCCGAGCACGTCCATCGACGTGTCGCCCGCGGCGAGCCGGCGCGCCATCTGGATCCGCTGGTCGTCCGAACCGCGCTGCAGCTTGTTGTAGACGATCCGGTACCGCCCGGCGGCGGCCTTGTTGCAGTTGTCGACGACCGTCTGGAAATGGTCCTCCGGGGAGTAGTAGACGTTGATCGTCGTCCCGGAAGCCGTTCCGCAGCCTGCTGCCAGGCCGCTGGTCATCAAGCCCGCCGCGAGCAGTGCCCCCGCGCGGGTAGGTCCTCGTTTCTTGCCGCTGGGCCGTTTCTTCCCCATCCAAGCCTCCTCGCGTGTGCACACGGCACCGTCCGGCGCCGCCCCCAGACAGCACGCCGCGACGAGGCGGACCCGAGCCAGCACCCCGACGTGCCAGTTGCCGGCAGGCCGCGCTGGAGGACACGACCGGCCAACCGGTGTCGGACAACCTATGCCCGGCGATCACCCGCCGCAAGCAGGGTCGGTAACGATTCAGCCAGGTGCGCGCGAACCATCGGAAGGACGGGTGAAAAAGTCCCGTGGGTATTTACGCCGTGGCGGACGGCGGCGCGGGTCTGGCCTCGTGAAGGCGAGTTCAAGCCGTGGCGGGCGGCGGTCGCAGCGCCAGCTTCGCGAGCAGCTCGCGGCCCTGCTCCGCGCTGCGCGGCTGGCACAGCACGTCGTACCGGCCGGCGACGAGCTGGCTCGCCGACGAGAAATCCCGGCGCCCGCGCGACGTGCGGTATCCGATCGCGGAGAACGCCAGCCCGGACAGGACCCCGAGCACCAGCCCGGTCAGCAGTTGCAGCGTGAAGCCGCCCTGGTTGACGAACATCCCCAGCAGCAGCCCGGCGAACAGGCCGAACCACGCGCCCGACATCGCGCCCGCGGCGAGCACGCGGCCCCACGACAGCCGGCCGATGACGCGTTCGACCAGCATCAGGTCGACGCCGACGATCGTGACGTCGGTGACCGCGAACTCGCTTTCCGCCAGGAAATCGACCGCCTGCTGCGCCTCGCCGTAGGTCGAGTACGACCCGATCGGCCAGCCGGACGGCGGGGTCGGGAGCCGCGGCAGCCCGGCCTGGCCCTGACCGCCACCAAAGGGACTGCTCACCATCATCACCTGCGCACTCGTCCGGTCCGAGGGCTCCATCTTGTCAAGAACCGGCGGAGCGCGCGAACTCCGGCGAGACGCGGGTCAGGCTTTGTAATCCCGCAGCAGGCCGCGGCTGATGATGGTTTTCTGGATTTCGCTGGTGCCCTCGCCGATCAGCAGGAACGGGGCCTCGCGCATGAGCCGCTCGATCTCGTATTCCTTGGAGTAGCCGTAACCGCCGTGGATCCGGAACGCTTCCTGGGTCACCTCGGCGCAGTACTCGCTGGCGATCAGCTTCGCCATCCCGGCCTCGACGTCGTTGCGGGCGCCGGAATCCTTGAGCCGTGCGGCGTTGACCATCATCAGGTGCGCGGCCTCGACCTTGGTCGCCATCTCCGCGAGCTTGAACGCGATCGCCTGGTGCTGCGCGATCGGCTTGCCGAACGTCGAACGCTGCTGGGCATAAGCGATCGCCAGCTCGAAGGACCGGATCGCGATCCCGCACGCGCGCGCCGCGACGTTCACGCGGCCGACCTCGACACCGTCCATCATGTACGAGAAGCCCTTGCCCGGAGCCTCGCCGAGGACCTTGTCGGCGCCGATCTTGAAGCCGTCGAACACCGCTTCGGTGGTGTCGACGCCCTTGTAGCCCATTTTGTCGATCTTGCCCGGAATCGTCAGGCCTGGAAGCACCTCGCCGAACCCGGACGGCTTCTCGACCAGGAACGTCGTGAGGTTCTGGTGCGCCTTCTCCGCGCCCTCGTCCGTCTTCACCAACAACGCGATCAAGTTCGACGAACCGCCGTTGGTGAGCCACATCTTCGCGCCGTCGATCACATAGTCGTCACCCTCGCGCTTAGCGCGGGTCTTGATCGCCGCGACGTCCGAGCCAAGGTCCGGCTCCGACATCGAGAACGAGCCGCGGACCTCGCCGGTCGCCATCCGGGGCAGGAAGTGCTGCTTCTGCTCCGGGGTGCCGTGCTGCTTGATCATGTGCGCCACGATGAAGTGCGTGTTGATCACGCCGGACACGCTCATCCAGCCGCGCGCGATCTCCTCGACCACCAGCGCGTAGGTGAGCAGCGATTCGCCGAGGCCGCCGTACTCCTCCGGGATGGTGAGCCCGAACAGGCCCATCTCCTTCATGCCCTCGACGATCTCGGCCGGGTACTCGTCGGCGTGCTCCAGAGCCTGCGCGTGCGGGATGATCTCCTTGTCCACGAACGAACGCACCGTGGACAGGATCTCCTGCTGCACATCGGTCAGGCCGGCGGTCCGGGCGAGACGGGCCATGAGCTCAGCTCCTCACTGCGGGCGACGCCGGCTCCCGGCGCTGGGGTTACCGGGGAGTATGACTGGTTCGCGCCCGAGCGGCTATGAGGGTGCTCACGCCGGGCCCCGGTTTCCCCCGTTAAGGTGCGGATAAGGTGCTGATCCACCCGAAACCGCGAGAAGGATCCCGATGAGCGAGGCCAGCGACGACCGGGACGAGCCTGCCGGCCGCGACGGCTACACGCACCCGTCGTACGAGCACCAGCCCTATCCCCCGCAAGGCCCGACGCCGGGCGCGGGGCTCGCGCTCGGGTCGCTGGTGTGCTCCATCGCCGGGTTCGTGCTGTGCGCGCCGATGGCCATCGCCGGGATCGTGATGGGGCACATCGCGTTCTACCGGGCCCGGCGCGGCCGCGGCACGGGCGGCGCGCTGGCGCTCGCCGGATTAGTGATCGGCTACGCCGCGCTGATCGTCTGGGCCATCGCGATCCCGCTGATCGTGCACGCGCTGGTCCAGTCGGGAGTTTTCGGCTGATGCCGCCGCGATTCCCGGTAGCGTCGTCCTTCGAACCCGGCACCTCGAGGGAGCCCCGATGACCACTCCGTCCGACCGCGAACCGGCGGCCTACGATCCGCCGCCGACCGCGGACCCCGCTCCGTACGAGCCGCCGGCCACCGCCGACCCCACACCGTACGAGGCCCCGGCGGACGCCGTCTCGTCCACTTCGGAGGCTCGTTCGGAGGCTGACCCGCTGGTTCCCCCGCCGGGCTGGACCGCGCCCGACCCCGGCCCGGTCGCGCAGCTGCCCGGCGACCAACCGGCTCCCGCCGCGCAACCGGCCGCGTCGCCGTATCCCGTTGCGCCGCAGCCGGATCCGTTCGCGCCGCCGCCCGCGTACCAGGCCTTCCCGGCTCCGCCGCCGTACGGCGCGCCTTACCAGCCGTACGCGCAAAACACCGACACCGGGCTCGCGACCGGTGCGCTGGTGTGCTCGGTGATCGGGCTGGTGACCTGCGTTCTCGCGGTTCCCGGCATCGCGATGGGTCACGTCGCGCTGGCCAAGGCCAACCGCAACGAAGCAGGCGGACGCACCATGGCGCTGTCAGCCGTCGTGCTCGGCTACGTGACGGTCGCGATGTGGGTCGGCTTCTTCGTGACGCTGCTGGTCCTCGGCCTGAACGGCTACCTCGACCGCTGATCCGGCACGTCGCTCGCCTCGCCCTCGGGCGGGGCGACCTGCCCGTTGCTGACCGGTTCCGGAGACTCCGAAGACTCCACTGACTCCGCCGACGTCCGCGGCTCCGGCGGTTTCGCGGCCGGTTTCGCCGGCGGATCGGTCCGCGCGTCCAGGAACCGCAGCAGCTCCACCGGGAACGGCAGCACCAGCGTCGAGTTCTTCTCCGCCGACACCTGCACCACCGTCTCCAGCAGCCGCAACTGCAGCGCTGCCGGGGTGTCCGCCATCGTCGCGGCGGCCTGCGCGAGCTTGTGCGACGCCTGCAGCTCGCCGTCCGCGGAGATCACCCGGGCGCGGCGTTCGCGTTCGGCCTCGGCCTGGCGCGACATCGAGCGCTTCATCGACTCCGGCAGCGCGACGTCCTTGATCTCCACCCGGTCGATGTGGATGCCCCAGTCCAGCGCCGGGCTGTCGATCATCAGCTCGAGGCCCTCGTTGAGCCGTTCGCGGTTCGACAGCAGGTCGTCGAGGTCGCTCTTGCCGATGATGGACCGCAGCGACGTCTGCGCGACCTGGCCGATCGCCGACCGGTAGTCCTGCACGTGGACCGCGGCCAGCACCGGGTCGACCACCTTGAAGTACACGACCGCGTCCACCCGGACCGTGACGTTGTCGCGGGTGATGCCGTCCTGCGCGGGCACCGGCAGCGTCACGACCTGCATGTTCACCTTCTGCATGCGGTCGGCTATCGGCAGCAGCAGCGCGAGCCCGGGGTCGCGGACCTGCGAGCGCACCCGGCCGAAACGGAACACCAGCCCGCGTTCGTACTGTTTCACCACGCGCACCGCGGAAGCGAGCCACACCCCGCCCGCGACGACCACCGCGCTGACAATCTCGACGATCATGGCAGCTCCCGGGTTCGCCAAACCCTTTGTCCACCCACTGTACGCGCGGAAGACGACCCCGGAAACGGCTTGCGCGGCCGACCAGGATGGGCGTTGTGACCGTTTTGGAGATCCCGCCCGCCTTCGCTGAACGCGCCCCCAAGGTGCTCGGTCCGGAAGCCGTCCCGTGGCTCGCGTCGCTGCCCTCGCTCGCGCAGCGGTACGCCCGGGAGTGGGAGTTGGAATTCGAGGACACCGCGCGGCACGGCTACGTCGGCGTCGTCCAGCCCGCCCGGCGCGCGGACGGCTCCCGCGTTGTGCTCAAACTTGGCTGGGTGGAAGAAGAATCGCGCGACGAACCGCTCGCACTGTCCACATGGGCCGGTCATGGATCGGTGCTGCTGCACGAGTCCGCGCCCGAGGACGGCGCGATGCTGCTGGAGCGTCTCGACGACAGCCGCACGCTGGACGGCGAACCGCTGCTGCCCGCCGTCGAGATCATGAGCGAACTGGCCCGCCGGCTCGCCGTGCCCGCGCCCGCCGAACTCACCCGCACGCTGTCCGGCATAGCGGAGGAGCTGCTCGAAGAACTGCCCAAGTCCTGGCGGGAGCTGGGCGAACCGCTCCCCCGCCGGGAACTGGACGCCGCGCTGGCGGTCTGCCGCGACCTCGGCCCGGAGGCGGGCAACGCGCTGGTGAACGAGGACCTGCATTACGAGAACGTGCTGTCCGGCACCCGCGAACCGTGGCTGGTGATCGACCCGAAACCGCTCGCCGGCGATCTCGAATACGGCGCGCTTTCGTTGCTGTGGAACCGGTTCAGCGAGTCCACACTGGACTCGAAGCTCGCCGCGAGCGGTCTGGACCGCGACCGCGCCAAGGCGTGGACGCTCGTGCGGGCAGTGCAGAACCGGCTGTGGCACGCCCAGGATCTGGTCGATTTCGGCGGTTTGGATGAGGACGACGACGGCCCGTCCGCCGAGGCGCTCCCCGCGCTGACCCGATGGGCGCTGCTTAGCTGAGAGTTCGCCGAGTCGCGGCACGAGCGCGCACCGGCAGCAGCCGATAGTGTCGGCGCCATGGCAGGCACAAACCGGGTTTACGCAGCACAGCTCGCGGGTCTGCCGGTATTCGGGCCCGACGGGGAATCGATCGGCAAGGTCCGCGACGTAGTCGCTGGCCTGCGGCTGGACCAGCAGCCGCCGCGGATCCTCGGCATGGTCGTGGAGCTGGCGACCCGGCGGCGGGTGTTCGTCCCCATGCTGCGGGTCACCTCGATCGAACCGAACGCCGTGACGCTCGCCACTGGTTCGGTCAACATGCGGCATTTCCACCAGCGGCCCAACGAGGTCCTGGTGTGCGGGCAGCTTCTCGACGCGCACGCCACGCTCACCGGAGCGGAAACCCGGGTGACGGTGGTCGACGCGGCGATGGAGCCGACCCGAACGCGGGACTGGGTGCTGGCCAAGCTCGCCGTCCGCGAGCGCTCGACGCGGCTGACGCTCGGCCGTCGGCGTGCCGCGATGCAGGTGCTGCCGTGGAGCGAGGTCTCCGGGCTCGGGCTCACCGACCTGACCGGACAGCCCCAGGGCGCGGGCCAGCTGCTGATGCTGTTCGACACGATGCGTGCGGTCGACGTCGCCGCGACCCTGCGCGACCTGCCGATCAAGCGCCGCCACGAGGTCGCCGACGCGATGGACGACGAACGGCTCGCGGACGTCATCGAGGAGCTTCCCGAGGACGACCAGAAGGAACTGCTGGCCTACCTCGCCGAGGAACGCGCCGCGGACATCCTCGAGGCGATGAACCCGGACGACGCCGCCGACCTGCTCGCCGAGCTCGCCCCGGCCGAGCAGAGCCGGCTGCTGGAGCTGATGGAGCCGGAGGAATCCGCGCCGGTCAAACGGTTGCTGGCGTATTCGTCGGACACCGCGGGCGGGCTGATGACGCCGGAACCGGTGGTGCTGACGCCGGACGCGACGATCGCCGAGGCGCTGGCGCACATCCGCAACGCCGAACTCCCCGCCGCGCTCGCCAGCATGGTGTTCGTGTGCCGCCCGCCGACCGAAACGCCGACCGGCCGGTTCGTCGGCGTCGTGCATTTCCAGCGGCTGCTGCGCGAACCGCCCGCCGAACTGGTCGCCAGCGCGGTGGACACCGACCTCACCGCGCTGCGCCCGGAGGCGACGCTGGCCGAGGTCACCCGCTACTTCGCGGCGTACAACCTGGCGTGCGGCCCGGTCGTCGACGCCGAAGACCACCTGCTCGGCGCCGTCACCGTCGACGACGTGCTCGACCATCTGCTGCCCGACGACTGGCGCGAAACCGGACTGCACGACGTCGCGGACGGTGCTGATCTAGAGGAGGCCGAACGTGCCTGAACTCGGCTCCGGCCGCCGGCTCGACCAGCCGCGCGGCCAGGCCCGCCTGCGGCTGAACATCGACCCGGACACCTTCGGCCGGTTCACCGAGCGGATCGCGCGGTTCCTCGGCACCGGGAAGTACCTGTTCTGGCAGACGCTCATCGTGGTCGTCTGGATCGTGCTGAACCTGACCGCGTTGTCGCTGCAGTGGGACCCGTACCCGTTCATCCTGCTCAACCTGGCGTTCTCGACGCAGGCCGCGTACGCCGCGCCGCTGATCCTGCTCGCGCAGAACCGCCAGGACGACCGGGACCGCGTGTCGCTGGAAGAGGACCGCACGCGCGCCGCGCAGACCAAGGCGGACACCGAGTACCTCGCGCGCGAACTGGCGGCGCTGCGGCTGGCGGTCGGCGAGGTCGCGACCCGCGACTACCTGCGCAGCGAACTCGACCGGCTGCGCGACGATCTCGACGTGGACTCCAAGCCGCGCAAGGCCAAGCAAAGCTGAACTGGGCAGTACGTACGATGGAAGCGTGACTGGTACACAGCAGCTCCCCAGCGTCGACGACGTCCGCACCGCGCTGAAGGACGTGTACGACCCGGAAATCAAGAAACCGATCACCGACCTCGGCATGGTCAAGGACGTGGCGGTCGGCGACGACGGGGTGGTCGACGTCGGGATTTACCTCACGGTCGCGGGCTGTCCGCTGAAGGCGACGCTGACCGCGGACACCAAGAAGGCCGTCTCGAAGCTCCCCGGCGTCGCCGACGTGCGGGTCGAGCTGGACGTGATGAGCGACGAGCAGCGCACCGAGCTGCGCAAATCGCTGCGCGGCGACGCGGCGGAGCCGGTGATCCCGTTCGCGCAGCCGGGTTCGATGACGCGGGTGTACTGCGTGGCGTCCGGCAAGGGCGGCGTCGGCAAGTCGTCAGTGACGGTGAACCTGGCCGTGGCGATGGCCGAGCGCGGGCTGTCGGTCGGCGTGGTGGACGCGGACATCTACGGCCACTCGGTGCCGCGCATGCTGGGCGCGCGCGAGAAGCCGACCAAGGTCGACACGATGATCATGCCGCCGCAGGCGCACGGCGTGAAGGTGATCTCGATCGGCATGTTCACG
>NZ_JBSFNS010000133.1:0-19300 GCF_053587275.1 Amycolatopsis sp. NPDC003676 | reverse complement strand
ACGACCGTCGCGACGCCGACCACGGTGGCCCCGCCTTCGCGCAGCGCCTCGACCGCGGTGAGCACCGGCGTGAGGGGCCTTCGGCCTGTCACGCCGGGCAGCCCCCAAACGCCGGCGCGATCCCGCGTGGTGGTCAAGTGAGCGGTCAGGGCTGGGCCTGGTTGCGGAAGTCGTGGCTCGTGTCCGGAGGTTTAAACCTCGACTTGAGGTCTAGGCCACCGGCCGTTATTCGGAAGAGGTGCTGTGCAAGGCCTTGCTCAGCGCTGCCACGGTCAGCTCGACCTGCCACGGCCGCGCTCCGCCTGCTCGCAGGGCGTCCGCCACCGAGTCTTCCGCGAGGTCGGCGGGAGGGCGCCAGCAGGTGCGTCGGACCAGGTCCGGCAGCAGCAGGTTCTCTACCGGCAGCTTGCGGTCCTCCGCGATCGCGGCCAGTGCGGCTCGGGCGGCGGCCAAGCGGGCGGCGGCGTCGGGGTCCTTGTCGGCCCAGCGGTTCACCGGCGGCGGACCGTCGTTGGGCTGGCTCGGGCTCGGCAGCTCGCTCGCCGGCAGCGCTTTCGCCGCCTGCAGGTGCCGCAGCCAGCTGGCCGTGTACTTGCGCTGCACGCGTCCGCTGAACACCGGCAGCGCCTGCAGTTCCTCGACCGTCTTCGGGTCCGCGGTCACCGCGTTGACGATCGCGCTGTCCGGCAGGATCCGGCTCGGCGCGCGGTCGCGCTTGCGGGCCAGTTCGTCGCGGGCCTGCCACATCTCCCGCACCGCGGCGAGGCCGCGCGGGCTGCGGATCTTGTGCACCCCGGACGTCCGGCGCCACGGTTCGGCGCGCGGCGCGGGCGGGGGAGCGGTGCGGACCGCCTCGAACTCCTGCTGCGCCCACTCCAGCTTGCCCTGTGCCGCCAGCTCGGCTTCGAGCTTCGCGCGCAGTTCGTTGAGCAGTTCGACGTCGAGAGCCGCGTAGTTGAGCCAGTCGATCGGCAGCGGCCGCTTCGACCAGTCCGCGGCGCTGTGCCCCTTTTCGAGCGTGTACCCGAGCAGCAGCTCCACGAGCGTGCCCAGCGCGACGCGTTCGTACCCGGCCAGCCGCCCGGCCAGTTCGGTGTCGAAGAGCGACCGCGGGCGCAGGTCCAGTTCCGCCAGGCACGGCAGGTCCTGGGACGCGGCGTGCAGCACCCATTCGGTGTCGTTGAGGACGTCCCGCAGCGGGGCGAGGTCGTCGGCGAGCGCGATCGGGTCGATCAGCACCGTGCCGGAGCCTTCGCGGCGCAGCTGGACGAGATAGGCCTTGGGCCAGTACCGGTAGCCCGACGCCCGTTCGGTGTCGACGGCGACGGCTCCCGTGCCCGCGGCCAGCCGCGCGCACGCCTCGGCGAGCGCGCCGGGATCGGTCACCACCGGTGGGGTGCCTTCGGCCGGTTCGCGGAGCAGCACCGGCGTTCCGGAGGCACCGGAGTTCTCGGTGGTCTCGTCTCCGGTCCGGGCTCCGTCCGCCTGTGCAGTTCCCATGTCCGACGACCCTACGGGACGAGCGGACCGCGCCTGGTCCGCCCGCCCCGCAGGGACGTGGTTCGTCGTCGTCAGCGGATCACGCCGGCTCGCATCGCCAGCGCGACCATCTGCGCCCGGTCGCCCGTGCCGAGCTTGCGCCCGATGCGGGACAGGTGGGACTTGACGGTGAGCGCGGAGAGGGAAAGCTCCTCCCCGATCTCCTTGTTCGACTGCCCGTCCGCGACGAGCTGGAGCACCTCCACCTCGCGAGCCGAAAGCTCGCGCGGGGTGTTGTCGGTGCCCGCCACTCGCGTGCCGGTCGCCAGGACCGGGGCCACGCTCGGGTCGGCGTAGACGCCGCCTTCGAGAACCCGGCGCACGCCGTCGGTGACCACCACCGGCGACGCCGACTTCAGCAGGTACGCCTGAGCTCCGGCCTGGAACGCGGAGCGCACCGCGTACGGGTCGTCGGAGGATGCCAGGACCACCACGCGCGGCCAGCCGTGGCTACGGAGTTCCGTAACCAGCTCGATGCCGCTGCCGTCCGGCAGTCCGAGATCGAGGATCGCCAGGTCGCACGGGCCGGTGGCCTGTGCTCGCGCCCTCGCCTCGGCCACCGTGGCGGCCTCGTGGACAGTGCCCGCACCCATCTGTGCGAGTCGTGCTGCGATTGCCTCCCTCAACAGCGGGTGGTCATCGACCACCAACACGGAAAAAAGCTCTTCCCGCGGGTGCGGAACCATGCTCGCCGGCAAAGCACCGGCTGGCGTGGATCGGACGGCCTGAGATAAGCCGACGGTAGCCACGTCACTACCTCCCTGGAGTCGGTCGTGCCCCCCGACCGGCACCGGGACCTTCGGCCGTTCAGCCGCGCCAGCTTTAGACCGAAAGTGGTGTCGTCCCAGGCACTGTAGCCGTCCGGACGCCGTTGCGGGGGGATCGAATGGGTATCTATCCGAAACAGTTCGTCACTCAGCGAGGTCGTTGTAACACGATCGGACTAACGATCGGAGTCTTGTTAACGACTGGCGACCGGGCCGCGATGCACCTCAGTTACCGGCATCGAAACGGGCGTGCAGATGGCCCGTGCACCTGCGGGTGCTGCCGGAGCGGGGCTGCCGCCCCGGCGACCCGGGTCCGGAAATGCGCCCCGGCCGGGGCAAGATCATTTTCTTTCACGTTTTGCCGCGCGCGCCGCCCGGCCGCCGGCGTCCTGGCGGAGGCGCGGAAAAGGGGTCCGGAACGGCGTCGGAGCTGGTTACCGGGGGTTCACTGCCTGTGATCGCGCCCGGCCACGAACGTGCGGCATCCGGAGCAGCGGCCGCCCGGGTCCATGTTGGACGGTCGGCGAGCGGCGTCCGGAAGCCCCGCCGAAGATCTCCGCGGCGGGCCGGGAGGGCGCGAATCCGCCCGGGAAGGCGCGTTCGTGCGCGTGCAAGTGCCGCGAAGAGGCTGCCCGACCGGGTGAACTTGGGAAATCAGGAGCTTTGCCGCTGCTCGAACAGCGTGACGCCCACCGGAGGCAGCCCCACGACGCTCGCCATCACCTGGCAGAACGCGAGCCCGTGCGGGCCGAGCGCGGCGTCGGTCGGGGTCCAGGAGGCCCGCAGCTCGAGGTCGTCGGTGCGGGCCGGGCCGGAGATGTCGCCGAACCGGGCCGAGGACGTCTCCGTGACGGTGCCGCCGAGCGCCTTCCACGACGCGCCGGAGGCCTCCAGCGCGTCGGTGAGCCACGACCAGCCGACCGCGGGGAGGAACGGGTCCGTGGCCAGCTCGCGGTCGAGCTCGGCGCGGACGTACATGACCAGCCGCAGCACGCCGTCCCAGCCTTCCTGGCCGTCCGGGTCGTGCAGCAGAACCAGCCTGCCGGACGCCTCGACGTCGGCGGGTCCGGAGACCTCGCAGCTCAACGCGTACGACCACGGCGCGAGCCGCTGCGGCGCGCGCATCGTCTCCAGGCGGATCTCCGGGCGCGGCCGGACGGCTTGCAGCGCCGCGACGGCTTCGCGGAAGAGATCGGGCACTGGCGTCATCGCGGTCACGCACCGACTGTAGGGCGGCGACGCCCCGTTGCGGACGCAGGCGCGCCGAGCGAGACCCACCCGCGACCCGGCGGACGGCTCCGGCTGCCCCTCCGTCTCTCTCGCCGTGCCCGCTCCCGGCGTGCTCCCGCTGCTGCTTCGGCGGGGTCCTGCGCGGCGTGCGTCGCTGGGTGCGCAGGGCGGCGGCCGGGCTGGCCGTGGTGTGTCGGTGTTGAGGACGTCCTCAACACCGTCTTGGTTGCATCGCACGCCCACAATGCCGAGCCAGGCGCGCATCTCGCGCTCCCGACGGCGCAGCGCGTAACGCCAGGTGTCTTCTCAGCAGCAGCTCTATGCGGCTCTGCCGTCGCGATGCGGAGCACCTGGCTGCGCTGCGACGGGCCGCGTGGCTCTCTAGTCGATGGACCCGGTCCGGCCCGGCGAAAGTCCGTGAAGGGCTCCTTGAAGGAATCAGATTCCTTCACGGACCTCCGCGGTGGCAGGGAAGAACCCCGCGCCGTCGGCACGGCATCCATCCGAAGAAACCCCCAATGCCGCGTCGGGTGCGTAATGCGCAACGAATCCGGCATTCCCGCCACGCGAGCGGTGCCGAATCCGGTGCCGAGGCGGGCGGCATCCCTCGGCAGGCGCGGCCACCCGCGGCCGCGTCCAGGCTCGTTGGGCACGGGGCGGCCCGGGACTGTCGGACCCGCGTGGGACCATGGGGGTCGTGCCTCAGGTTTCGTCCGCGCCCGTCGGCGCTCCGTCCGTTTCGCCCCGTCGCGCCCTGCCCGGCTCGGCTTTCCTCGCCGCCGCGCGCGGGGAGCGGCCCGCGCACGTCCCGGTGTGGTTCATGCGCCAGGCCGGCCGTTCGCTGCCGGAGTACCGCGCGCTGCGCGAGGGCGTCCCGATGCTCGACGCGTGCTTCGACCCGGAGATGCTCGCCGAGATCACGATGCAGCCGGTCCGCAGGCTCGGCGTCGACGCGGCGATCCTGTTCAGCGACATCGTGGTCCCGCTCAAGGCGGCCGGCCTCGACATCGACATCGTCCCCGGCACCGGCCCGGTCGTGGCCTCGCCGATCCGCGACGCGGAGGCGGTGCGCGCGCTGCCGAAGCTTGAAACCGAGCAGGTGGCGCAGGTCGCCGAGGGCGTCCGGCTGCTGGTGGACCGGCTCGGCGAAACGCCGCTGATCGGGTTCGCCGGCGCGCCGTTCACGCTGGCCAGCTACCTGATCGAGGGCGGCCCGAGCCGCAACCACGAGCACACCAAAGCCCTGATGCACTCGCAGCCCGAGGTCTGGCACGACCTCGCCGCGCGCCTGGCCGACATCGCCGCCACGTTCCTGCGCGCGCAGCTCGACGCGGGCGTGGACGCGGTGCAGCTGTTCGACTCGTGGGCCGGTGCGCTGTCCGAGCGCGACTACCGCGAGTTCGTGCTGCCGCACTCGGCCCGGGTGCTGGCGGTCGCCGGCGAGTACGACGTGCCGCGGATCCACTTCGGCGTCGGCACCGGCGAGCTGCTCGGCGCGATGCGCGAGGCGGGGGCGGACGTCGTCGGCGTCGACTGGCGGATCCCGCTCGACGTCGCGGTCCACCGGCTCGGCGGCAAGGTGTCGGTGCAGGGCAACCTCGACCCGGCGCTGCTGTACGCGTCGTGGCCGGTCCTGGAGGCCGAGGTGCGCCGGATCGTCGAGGAGGGCCGCGCCGCTCGCGGGCACGTGTTCAACCTCGGCCACGGCGTGCTGCCAGGGGTGGACCCGGAGGTGCTGAAGCGCGTCGTCGACCTGGTGCACTCGCTGTGAAGCACGTCGCGGTCGTCGGCGGCGGGATCTCCGGGCTGGCCGCGGCGTACCGGCTTCGTCGGCTGCTCGGCGACCGGGTCACGATCACTGTTTTCGAGAGCACGGCCGCGATCGGCGGGAAACTGCGCACGGCAGAGGTCGGCGGAGTCAGCTACGACGTCGGAGCCGAAGCCTTCCTCGCCCGGCGGCCCGAGCTGGTCTCGCTGGTCAACGAGGTCGGCCTGGCCGACCGCCTGGTGCATCCGACGAAGGCGCGCGCCAAAATCCACGCGGGCGGTTCGGTGCAGAGCCTGCCGCCCGGCACCGTGATGGGCGTCCCGGCGTCCGCCGATTCGGTCGCAGGCGTGCTGTCTGACGACGGACTGCGCGCGGTCGAGAAGGAACGTTCGCTCGGCCCGGTCGAGCTGGGCGACGGCGACGTGCCGCTCGGGCCGCTGCTGCGGACCCGGTTCGGAGACGAGCTGGTGGACCGGCTGGTCGACCCGCTGCTGGGCGGCGTGTACGCGGGCGGAGCCGACGGCTTGGGCCTCCGCGCGACGATGCCCGGCCTGGCCAACGCGATCGAGGGCGGCGCGGGTTCGCTCACCGAGGCTGCCTCCTCGCTGCTGCCGAAAACACCAGGCACCGCACCGGTTTTCGGCAGCCTTACCGGCGGGCTGCGGGGATTGCTCGACCAGCTGCTGGAGCTTTCCGGCGCTGAACTGCGCACTTCGTCGACGGTCCGCACGCTGACCCGGACGCCGTCCGGCTGGCGTCTGGAGTTCGGTGCCGCCGCCCCCGCGCACGCGCCCGCCGACAGCCCCGTTGACGCGGACGCGGTGCTGCTCGCGGTGCCCGCCCCAGCCGCGCGGAAGCTGCTCGACGGCGTGGTCCCGGCGGCTTCGACAGCGTTCGGCGAGGTCGAGCTGGCCTCGATGGCAGTCGTCGCGTTCGCGTTCCCGCCTGGCACTGAACTGCCCGAAGCATCCGGAATCCTCATCGGCGCGGGGGAGCAGGACGCGGAAGGCGTGCCGTACGCGTCCAAGGCGTTCACGTTTTCGTCGAACAAGTGGGCTCACCTCGGCGGCTCCGGACCGGTGCTGGTGCGCGGTTCGGTCGGCCGGTTCGGCGAGCCCGGCGCGCTGAACGGCGACGACGATGCGCTAGTCGCGGCGGTCCGCGCGGATCTGGCCCGGCTCGCGGGTGTCACCGCGAAGCCGATCGACACCCTCGTGACGCGCTGGGGCGGCGGCCTCCCGCAATACGGCACCGGGCACCTGGATCGGGTGACGCGGATCGAGACGGCAGTGGCGGACGTCCCAGGCTTGGCCGTGGCGGGCGCCACGCTTCACGGCGTCGGCCTGCCGGCCTGCGTGGCCACGGCCGACGCCGCCGCCCGGAGGATCGCGGAGCAGCTCTTCGTGTGACGGAGCCCCATGGCGATCGCCGCGGCGACAGTGCCAGGATGGAGTCATGGCGCGGCTGAATTACAACGAACTCAACGACACGATCCGCTACACCACGTGGTCGGTCTTCCGGATCGAACCGGGGAAGTTGGGGGAGGACCGCGGCGCCGCGGGCCGCGAGACGGCCGAGTACCTCGACGGGCTCGAGGCCAAGGGCGTCGTCGTCCGGGGTGTCTATGACGTGTCCGGCCTCCGTGCCGACGCGGACTACATGATCTGGTGGCACGCCGAGGAGATCGAGCAGGTCCAGGCCGCCTACACCGGCTTCCGGCGCACGCCGCTCGGCCGCGCGTCCACGCCGGTCTGGAGCCAGACCGCGCTGCACCGGCCCGCCGAGTTCAACAAGAGCCACGTGCCCGCGTTCCTGGCCGGCGAGGAGGCGCGCAAGTACATCTGCGTGTACCCGTTCGTCCGGTCCTACGACTGGTACCTGCTGCCCGACGAGGAACGCCGCAAGATGCTGGCCGACCACGGCAAGGAAGCGCGGGACTACCCGGACGTGCGCGCCAACACCGTCGCGTCCTTCGCGCTCGGCGACTACGAGTGGATCCTCGCCTTCGAGGCCGACGAACTGCACCGGATCGTCGACCTGATGCGCCACCTGCGCAACACCGAGGCCCGTCGCCACGTGCGCGTCGAAATCCCGTTCTACACCGGCACGAAGGTGCCGCCCGCCGAGCTCGTCGCGGCTCTGCCGTAACCGCCGGTGCAGGACGTACTAGCCGGGGCCTGGCAGTCGCTCGCCGGGGAACCGCTGCCCGCCGTGTCCTTGACCGGCGACGAATCCGTGCTGCCCGGGCACTTCCGGGTCCCCGCCATGGCGACCGCCAGCATCGCCGCGGCCACGCTGTCCGCCGGTGAACTGCTGCGCCTGCGCGGGATCGACCCCGGCACCGTGTCGGTCGATACCCGGCACGCCGCGGCCGCGTTCCGCAGCGAGCAGTTGCTGCGCATCGACGGCGAACCCGCGCCGAGCCCGTGGGGCCCCATCGCGGGCGACTACCGCGCCGCCGACGGCTGGATCAAGCTGCACTGCAACACCCCACGGCATGAAGCGGCGGTCTGCTGGGCGCTGGGCGTCCCGGCGACCCGCGAAGCGGTGACCAAGACCGTGGCCGCGAAATCCATGGCAGAGGTCGAATCCGCCGTGGTGACCGCAGGCGGCGCGGCAGCGTTGATGCGCTCGCGCGAGGACTGGCTCGCGCACCCGCAAGGCCAGGCCGTCGCGGAACTGCCCCTGGTCGAGCTGGACCGAATCGGCGACGCGCCAAAGCGCACGCTGTTCGACTCGGACCGCCCCATGGGCGGCGTCCGCGTGCTGGAGTTGACGCACGTGCTCGCCGGCCCGGTTGCGGGCCGCGTGCTGGCCGCGCACGGCGCGAACGTGCTGCACGTCGGTGCCGCGCACCTGCCGCGGATCCCCATGCTGACCATGGACACCGGCCAGGGCAAACGCTCCGCCTTCGTAGCGCTCGACACCGAGGGCGGCCGCGCGAAGCTGAAGAAGCTCATCGCCCGCGCGGACGTCCTCGTCCAGTCGTTCCGCCCCGGTGCACTAGCCCGGATCGGCCTCGGCCCGGAACAACTCGCCGAACTGCGCCCCGGCCTGGTGGTCGCGGACATCTCGGCCTACGGCTGGACCGGCCCGTGGGCCCGCCGCCGCGGCTTCGACAGCCTCGTGCAGATGTCGTCCGGCATCGCCGAGGAGTACGCCACCGACGCTCCCGCCCCGCTGCCCGCCCAAGCACTCGACCACGCCACGGGTTGGCTGACCGCCGCCGCGATCATGACAGCAATCCGCCGCACGGTCACCGACGGCGGCAGCTGGCACGCCCGCCTGTCCCTCGCCGGCACCGGACGATGGCTGGATTCCTTGGGCCGCAAGGACCCGGAACCGTCCGAAGTGGACTACACGGACGTGCTCGAAACGGTCGACAGCGACTTCGGCCAGATGACCCGGGTACGGATGGCCGGAGAACTGCCGGGCGCGCCGCCGCACTGGGACCACCCGTCGCACAAGCCTGGCGCGGACACGGCGGTGTGGTCGCCGGTTGTGCCGCAGCCAGTCTCGTGACCACGGCTGGTCTCGTGACCGCGGCTGGTTTCGTGACCGCAGCCGGTTTCGCGACCGCAGCTGGTTCGTGTGTGCAGCTGGCTTCGTGCGTGCTGTCGGTCCCGGGAGCGCGGCCGTTCTGTGAGCACAGCCCTTTCCTGGGTGCCGTGCCAGTCCTGTGAGCGCAACCAGTCCCGCGAGTGCCACCGCACGGTGCGCGCCGAGCTGGTCCTGTGGCCACCGCCGGTCTCGTGAGCGCAGGCAGGAAGGTGAGTGCCCTGGCCTGCCAACGTCGCACCGGTCCCGTGCGCTAGCCAGCACCGCGAGCGCTGCCGATCCCTGCGCACCCCGGTCTTTCAGCGTGGTCCCGGTCTGCAAGCACCGCCAGTCCCGTGGGCACCGCTCCGGTTCCGTGAGCACCACCAGCCTCGCGAATCCGGCCAGCGAACGTCGCCCGCCACACCGGCTAAATCGGCATAAGACCTCCCGCGATCCGCTTGTCCGGATAAGCCGCCAGCCCGCCCAACGCGACGAGCTCCGCCGGTCCCGAACCACGGCCTCCAGCGCCCTGCTGTTCGGCCTGTGCGAGCACCGACGCCCCAGCAGTTGTCGGAGGCAGCGAACTGACCTTCCGCTCGCCGAACTTCTTCGTGATCCGCTGACTGCCGACGAGACAGAGCCAGAGCGTCAGCCCGATCTCGATGAAGACAAGCAGCACCATGACGTTCAGGTGAGACCGGCCGACGTCGTACACCAGCCGCGCCACGCCGATCGCCAGCACGACCACGGCGATCCCGGTCAGCGTGTACCCGAGGCTCGTCAACGGCCTGCGCCGGCTGACCAGTCGCCGCTGGACCAGATCGGTTTCGAGCGCCCGTATCGCAGCCTTGACCGCCGAGGACCGCGCGATCCACGACGCCAGGAACCCTCGACCGGCCGCCTGGTGCACGGCTTGTTCGAGCGGCGGCGACGCCGGTGGCGGACCGGCGGCGGCGACCTCTCCCCGTGGTCCGACCTGCAGTTGGCCGCGCGCGAGCAGTGCCGCGATCGCGGTTTCCACCACCCGAGGCCGCCCGTCGGCCAGGTACGCGACGTCGTAGGCATCGCGCGGCACGGCGGCTGACTCCGGCGCTGACGCCCGCGTGGCCAGCTTGTCCTTGCCAGTGGCCAGAATGCTCACCATGCCCACGGCGGTGGCCGCATAGACGAGATAGATCGGGCTCAACGCCGCCCAGAATCCGTTCACGACAGGTTCCCTCCCTCCCGGTCCGGCAGAGATCGGATAACACCGCCGTAACCAGACATGTCGCCAGCGTAACCACCATCACCGACAAAAACGGAACGGGCTCAGCGGCGAAACCATTTGCGCCGGGGTTTGGGCAGGTCACCGCGGGCAATGAGCCACTCCGCGAACGCGTCGGCATACTCTCGCGCCCGGATCGAAGTCGTCTTAGGACGCTCCGCGGCGTAGGCGTCGAACAACGGCCGATACCGCGAGCCCAGCGCCTCAGGCAGGTCCGGTCGCAGGTACGCCACCAGCCGCCGCCGCTTGGCGAGCAGCACGTCGGCCTCGATGCGCAACCGCGAGGCATCGAAGCCGGACGGTGCCTCGGCCCCGGTCAAGAGGCTGTCCAGCAACGCAGCCTGCCGAGCAGCCAGCTCTTCCCGGCTCACAGCGTTACCGCGGTCCGCAACGCGACCAGTTCGGCAGCGAGCTCGGAATCGGTGGGGTAGTCGTCGTCGCGCTCCAGGAGAACACCCGGCGGGTCCGTACGCCGACGCAGTTCGGAGAGCAGATCCAGCACCTCCGGCAGCACTGGATGCGCGTGCGTGTCGTGATAAACCCCGTCGCGCTCCACGCCGCCCGCCATGTGCACGTACGCCAGCCGCTCCCACGGAATCCCGTTCAGGAACGCCACCGGATCGGTACCCACATTGCGCGCGTTCGCGTACAGGTTCGCGACGTCGATGATCAGCAGACAGCCGGTCCGTTCGGTCAGCTCGGTGAGGAATTGTTCCTCGGACAACTCGCTTTCCGGCCATTCCAGCAGCGCGGCGATGTTCTCCAACGCCAGCGGAACGTCCACAATGGACTGAGCGAGCCGGACGTTGTCCACCAGCACGTCCAAGGCCTCGCGCGTGCGCGGCAACGGCATCAGGTGCCCGGAGTCGAGCCCGCCAGCGCGGACGAAGCACACGTGGTCGCTGACCAGCGGCGCGTCGAGGACCCGGGCCAGCTCGGCCAGGTGCTCCACCCGCGCGGTGTCCAGCGGCTCGGCCCCGCCGAGTGACAGCGACACCGCGTGCGGCAGCACCGGCATCCCGCGATCCTTCAGCGCCAGCAGGCTTTCCGGCAGATGCGGGGCGTGCAGGTTCTCCGCGACCACCTCGACCCAGTCGACGCCCGGCAGCCGCGCGATCGACAGGTCCAGTTCCGGCCGCCAGCCGATGCCGATCCCCAGCCGGTCAGCCACCGCACCCACCTCCGCCTCCGCATCCGCCGCCACCGCCGCAGGACGACCCGCCGCCGGACGAGCTTCCCGCACCGCTCTTCAGCGCCAAGCTTGTCGCATGGTCCGGATACAGCGCGAACCCGCCCAGCGCGACCAGCGAAGCGGCTCCGACGAGCAGCGCGCCGGCCTGTGCCCGCTGGGCCGCCGGGTCCGTCCGAACCGCCGCGACCATCGCTCGCCCGGCCTTCGTCAGATGGACCTTCGGCCGCTTGCGGCTGGTCACCGCCAATACCAGGAGAATCACGGTGACCGCCAGCAGCACCGTCAGCCCACCGGTCGGCCGGTGCAGCGCAGAGCCGTTCGCCCAGCGCACCAGACCGACCAGGAGCACGGCAACGTAGACAAGAACCACGCCCGTCGCGAAGCGGGCCGAAGCGACTGCGACCAGGCCGCGCTGGCGGAGGTCGTTCCCGATGCTCCGCACCGGCACGGAGACCGCCTCTGCCGTACGCAGCGTCGCGGTTGTCTGCGGCCGTTTCCGCACAGCCGAATAGACCGCCTGCTCAACCGGCCCTGTCGGCGCTCCGGAGACAGCGGTGAGCTGACCCCTGGTATCGACCCGCAGCAACCCGCGCTCCAGCAGTCCCGCGATCGCCGTGTCGACCGCGCGATGGTGCCCGCCGGCGAGGAAGGCGAGCTGGTAGACGTCGAGCGGCCGGTGCGCGTCAGCGGGCGCTCTCGGCCCGACGCGCGGCCAGGCCAGCTGCACCGCCAGCGTCAAGGCCAGCGCCGCTCCGTAGAGCGCCAGGAACTGCGGGCCGGAGATCCCCCACGGCTCGTGCACGGGCGTCTCCCTCCTCGGTCCGGATACCCTGCTGACGCCTGGACCGCGTCTATCCGCCGCAGCCGCCCCCGCCGCCGCAACTGCTGCCTCCGCCGCACGAAGACCCGCTGCTGCACGAGGAACCGCTGCTGCACGACGATCCGCCGCTCGAACCGCCGCCTCCGCTCCAACCGCCTCCGCCGCCGCTGAGCAGCGCCGTGCTCATCTCGTCGTCCGGGTACAGCGCGATCCCGCCGAGCGCGACCACCGCCGCAGCCCCGACGAGCAACGTTCCGCCGCCGTTGCGGCCTGTGGAGACGAACTCCTCAGGCCGTTCCTGCGCGGCTTTCGCGTCTTCGCGAGCCCGCACCACGACCGCGTGGCCCGCGTCGGTCGCCTGGGACGTTTTCTTGCCCTTCCGGGACGTGAACGCGATCAACGTCAGGATCCCGGCCACGAAAAGCAGCCCGATCAGCCCGCCGATCGGCCGGTCCAGCTGCGCTCCGTTGACCGCGCGGACGATGCCGATCAGCAACAACGCCGCGTACGCCACCACAACGCCCGTGCGGAAGCCGTCCAGTCCGTCGCCGAGCACGGTCACCAGCCCGCGCCGCTCGAGGTCCTCGCGGACCTTCTCCACTTCCGGCTGGACCACCGGCGACTTGCGCACCATGGCAACGGTCGCCGTGCCGCTCTTCGCGGCGTCGTGCACCGCGCGTTCCAGCCTCTTGCGAGACGGTCGCTTGCCGATCGCGCTCAGCTTGCCCTTGCTGCTCACCCGCAGGAGTTCCTGTTCCAGCAGGGTCGCGATCGCGGTGTCGACCGTGCGATCCGCGCCGCCGGCCAGATAGGCGAGCTGGTAAACGTCCGGCTGCAGCGGCGCCTCGGCGACGACGGCGGGCGCGTTCCGCTGCCGGGAGCGCGCGATTGACGGCCAGCTCAGCTGCACCAGCAGCACGACGGCCAGCGCCAGGCCGAAGATCAGCAGGAATTGCGGGCCGGAAATGCCCCAAGGTTCGTCCACGGTGTCCCCCTCTTTTCCGCGTTGCCGGAACCCTAACCGGACCGTTGCCGGAGGCTGTCGGCAGAACTGACGCAGCCGCTGTCCGATTCGTTCCCCTGCTCAGCTGTTCCCGCCGCCGCAGCCCCCGCCGCCTCCTCCGCACCCGCTGCCGCAGCCGGATCCGCACCCCGAACCGCCACAGCCGGACCCGCAGCCCACTCCGCCGCCACAGCCCGAGCCGCAACCAGCCCCGGCGCCCCAGTACCCCGCCGCTCCGGAGAACCCGCCCGCGACGCCGATGCCCGCGACGGCAGCCCGCGCCTGCCGGGTCGCCGGGAGCCCGCGGAGCAGCGCGACCCGCAGCTCGCGATCCGGATGATTCGAAAGCCCGCCGACCGCGACGTTCCCGGTCAGACCGCTGATCAGGCTCTGGTCCGGCCACGCCGCTTCGACCGCCGCGCGTCCGGCCTCGGTCGGCCGGGTCCATCGGGCAGCCCGGCGACGGGACAGCGCACTGAACGTGAACCACCCCGGCAGCAGCAGCGAAATCAGCACAAAGCCGTTCAGCCCGCCGACAAACGCCGCGACCCCGGCCGCCGTCAGCACCGCTTCTCCGATCGCGGTCCACTTCCATGCCCGTTGCAGCGCTTGGCCGTCGACGAGCAGACCGCGCTTAGTCAGGTCATCGACCAGTTCGCGAACCGCATCTCCCCAGACCAGACCGCGCAGGACCGTCGCGATCCCGACCCCCGTGCCGGTCAGGTCGGCGGCTTCCCGGCTCAGGTCGTCGGACGGTTCGGTCGGCGTGCGATACAGCCGTCCCACGGAATCCGCGCGCAGCTGCTCCCGCTCCAGCATCGAAGCGACCGTCGTTTCGGCGACGCGGATCGGGCCGTTCGTCAGCAACGCGACCTGGGCCGCGGACGTCAGCCGGGTTTCGGGATGCCTGCCGCGGCGCAACCGGGCGGCGGTCCGCAGCCCGAGCCACCAGCAGACCAGCGCCAGGATCAGGATCAGCGCGGCCGGCGTCGCGCGTTCGATCGTCCACTCCATCACGGACCCCCTCCGGATGAACAATCCACGCTACCCGCCCGGCTCGGGTTGCCGCCGGATGAAAAAACCGCCCTCCCCGGAACGGGAAGGGCGGTCTTGGGGACCCGGGCGTCAGTCGCCGGAGTCCTCGACGAGCTTCAGGGAAATCGAGTTGATGCAGTAACGCTGGTCTGTCGGGGTCGCGTAGCCCTCGCCCTCGAAGACATGCCCGAGGTGGCTGTGGCACGAGGCGCACAGCACCTCGATGCGCCGCATGCCCATGGTGCGGTCCTCGCGCAGCAGCACCGCGTCGGAGTCCGCCGGGTCGTAGAACGACGGCCAGCCGCAGTGGCTTTCGAACTTCGTGTCGCTGCGGAACAGCTCCGCGCCGCAAGCCCGGCACTCGTACACGCCGGTGGTCTTGGTGTCGGTGTACTCGCCGGTGAACGGCCGTTCGGTGCCGGCTTGCCGGAGCACCGCGTACTCCTCGGGGCCCAGCTGCTCCCGCCATTCCTGGTCGGACTTCACCACGCGGGGAGTGGTGCCGACGACGGGTTTCATACCTTTCACCCTTCCCACGTTACCTGGACAGAAAAGCGACCGTGTGCAGCGCGATGTCCCAGGCGGTGACCAGCAGCCCGAGCACGATCAGCACCACGACCAGCGCGGACACCCAATAGCGGAGCCCGCCGGTGCGATTGCTGGACTCGGCGAAGTCGGCGACCTGGTCCAGGCACGCCTCGACGGTGAAAGTGGGCCCGGTGCGCTCCATCCGGTCGAGATGGGCGGCGAACGCACGGGCCTCCGGGTCGTACGGATCCAGCCCGACCAGATCCTCGTGGAACCGAGGATTCCAGCCCGGCGGCAGAGCTCCGTTCTCGGCCATGCCTCAACGGTAGGCCATTCGCCTCGTCGGACCCACCTCTGCGGCGAGTGTCACTGCGCGGGCGCGCCGCTTCCGAGACGGGGATCGCTGTTGATCATCAACGCGCCGTCGGGTCCGGCGATGACCTGCACGACCTTCTGCATCGGCGCTCCGCCCTCTGGGGTGAGGGTGATCTGGACGTCGGCGGAACCGTCAGGATTGTTCTCGCGCTTGTAAACGCTGGCACCCTTGTAGCCGCTCAGCTTGTTCTGGTCCCAGTACGTGGCGAAAGCGGTCTGATCGCCGAAGGCCGCCTGCGCCGACGGGGTCAGCATCGCCCACGCAGTGGGCGATCCGACGTTCTGGTAGAAATTCACGACTTGGGTGCCTGCTGGCCCCCACTGCACGGTGCCGCTGGATTTGACCGGCGGCGCAGACGAACTCGGCGTGCTCGACGGAGCCGCCGGAGCGGAGGAGTTCGACGCCGGCGGCTGCTGCGCATTCGAAGACCCGCCCTTGCCCTGGCTGCTGCTCAGCACCAGGAACACCACCAACGCCACCACGACAACCGCCGCAGCTCCGCCAGCGAGGAGCGCCATCTTCTTCTTCCGCGCCGCCGCAGGAGAAACCCGTGCCCCCGACCCGGAACCGGAGTAATTCGGCGCAGCAGCAGTCGGCGCCGGCCGCGCCGCAGGCTGCGGACGCGGCGGAGTGCTGGGCGCAGGCCGCGACGGCGCGCCCATCGGCACGAACGCCGCGGTCGGCGTCCGAGGCGGGTTCGACGGAGCCTTCTGCGGGGGTGCTGGCGCCGCTGCACCCGTACGTGCCCACGGCGGCCGGGACCCGTTGCTGCCCGGACCGCGATTGCCCGACAGCAACTGCTGCGGCGCGGCCGGTTCCCCGGTCGCCAGCGCGGCCAGCCGCTCGCGTGCCTCGGCCATGCTCGGCCGCTCGGAAGCCTCGCTGCGCAGCAGGCTCATCAGCAACGCAGTCGCCGGACCGGCCTGCGTCGGCGGGTTGACCTGGCCGTTCGCTGCCGCGTACAGCAGCGCGAGCTGGTTCGTGGTGTTGCCGTACGGGGTCTGTCCCTCGATCGCCTGGTACAGCGTCGCGCCGAGGGCGAAGACGTCCGAGCTGGGCACCGGGTCGGCGCCGCGGGCCAGCTCCGGCGCGAGGTACGCCGGGGTGCCGCCGATGAGGCCGGTCTGGGTGAGCGTCATGTCGCCGGCCGCGCGGGAGATGCCGAAGTCGGTGATCTTCGCGGTGCCGGTTTCGTCGATGAGGATGTTGCCGGGCTTGACGTCCCTGTGCACGATCCCGGCGCGGTGCGCGGCCACGAGCGCCGCGGCGACCTGCTCGCCGATCCGCGCGACCTGGCCGACCGGCAGCGTGCCCTGTTCGGACAGCACCGCGGACAGGCTCGGGCCGTTGAGGTACTCCATCACGAGGCACGGGTCGCCGCCGTGCTCGGCGACGTCGAACACGACGATCGCGTTGGGGTGCTGGAAGCGGGCGGCGTTCTTCGCCTCGCGCATGGCGCGCTGGCGCATGTTGTCGCGTTCGGCCTCGGAGACGCCCGGCTGCGGCAGGATTTGCTTGATCGCCACGGATCGCTCCAGGCGCACGTCGACGGCACGCCACACCACGCCCATGGCACCGCTACCAATGTGCTCGACGAGGCGGTAGTGCCCCGCGATCAGCTGCCCGGTGTCGATGACGCCCGCTCCTGACGAAAGTCCCGTGATCGTGTTCGTGCGCAGCACGGATGCCCCTCGCGCACCCGGACGAGTGTAGCGGTCGGACGTACCTGCCCGCCGTCAGCCAGCCGGTGCCGACGGCACGGGAGCCTCCGGCTCGGCGGCCGGGACGCGCTTCCTCAGCACTCGCACCAATCCTGCCGCGCCGAGTGCGGCGAAGACCGCGTAGCAGGCCAGCAAAGCGGGCGGCGTGTCGCCGGTCAGCGCGTCCGCGAAAACGACCACCGCGACGGTCCCGGGGACGCTGCCGAGCGCCGTTCCGGCAAGGTAGGAAAGGAGTTTCACGGACGAAACGCCGCACAGGTAGTTCATCACCGAAAACGGGACGACCGGGATCAACCGCAGCGATGTGATGGCGAGCACGCCGCCGTCGGACAGCCTGTCGTTGACGGCCCGCACGGGTGCGCGGTGGAGGTGCCGGAGGATCAGGTCCCGGCCGAGCAGCCGGGCCAGCTCGTACGCCAGCGCGGCGGCGATCGTGGTGGCTGCCAAGGCGATCAGCACTCCGGCGACGCTGCCGACGAGCAATCCGGCGGCCAGATTGAACACCGTGCGCGGAATGGGCGCGACGGTGAGCAACGAGTAGGCCACGAGGAGCACCAGCGGAGTCATCGATCCGGTTGCCGCGGCCCAGGTGCGCAGCTGCGCCGGGCCAGGGATCGGCAGCCACAGCGCGGCGGCGCCGAGAAGAGCTAACACGACCAGGGCGACGATCAGCTTGGTTCTCCCGGACACCCCCGCCACGGTACGGCACTCGCGGCTACGGTGGCGCCATGGCCAAAAACGGCGATCCGGTCGAATACCAGGTGGGGGAGCGCACCGTCCGGGTGTCGAGCCCGGACAAGGTCTATTTCCCCGAACGCGGCATCACGAAGCGGCAAGTCGTCGAGTACTACCTCGCCGTGGCCGAGCCGTTGCTGCGGGCGATCGGCGAACGGCCGACCACGCTGAAACGCTACGTCGACGGCGTCACCGGCGAGTGGTTCTACGCCAAGCGCGTGCCCAAGGGCGCGCCGGACTGGCTCGAAACCGCGCGGATCGCCTTCCCGTCCGGCCGCACCGCAGACGAGGTCTGCCCGACCGAGCCCGCGGTGTTCGCCTGGGCGGCCAACCTCGGCACCTTCGACTTCCACCCCTGGCCAGTGCGCCGTTCCGACGTCGACCATCCGGACGAACTGCGAATCGACGTCGACCCGCCGGAACGCGCCGGGTTCGCCGACGCGGTCGAGGTCGCCGGCGTGGTCCGCGAGGTGCTCGCCGACGCCGGGCTCACCGGCTACCCGAAGACCTCAGGCGGCCGCGGCGTGCACGTCCTCGTGCGGATCCGCCCGGAATGGGACTTCATCGCGGTGCGGCACGCGGTGATCGCGCTCGGCCGCGAGGTCGAACGGCGGATCCCGGACAAGGCGACGGTGTCCTGGTGGAAGGAGGAACGCGGCGGCCGCGTCTTCCTCGACTACAACCAGGCGGCGCGGGACCGGACGGTCGCGTCGTCCTGGTCGGTGCGCGGCACCCCGCGTGCGACTGTTTCGACGCCGCTGACCTGGGATTTGCTCACCGGCGTCGACCCGGACGATTTCGACGTGCTCACTGTCCCCAAGTTCCTCGCCGAGCACGGCGACCTGCACGCGCCGATGGACGAGACGGCGTTCGGGCTGGAGACGCTGCTGGAGTGGTACGAACGCGACGACCGCGACCTCCGCGGCGCGGAACTGCCCTACCCGCCGGACTATCCCAAGATGCCCGGCGAACCGAAGCGGGTGCAGCCGAGCAAGGCCCGATCCGACCAGGCGTGATCGTCCGATCGCCGGGTGTGATCACTCTCGGTGATCAACATCGCGAGGAATTTCTGTGATGTTTCCGCAGGTCGTACCGATTTTTCCGAGGTCGATTACCATGGGAGGCGCCGCTAGCTGGTAACGCGCCGGGGTCGAGGTGCGACTATTGCCGGGGCCGGGCGGGGGCCGGGATCCGGAGGAAGGAGACGTCGTGGACGACCTGATCGCGTTCCTCGCCGCGCGCGTCGGACAGCGGCAGGCGCTGATCATGCAAGCGGTGCAGAAGGGCAAGGCCGGAGAGCCGCTCACCCGCGGAGAGGCCAAGGTCGGGCTGGAGGAGCGGGTCCGTTCGCTCGGCGATCTCGAGCTCGACGTGGTCAATCAGATGATCAACGAGATCGAGGCCACTCGGCGGATCATGCTTGCTCATCGGACCACGGTGTCGGAGAAAGTGCCCGGGTTTCCGTTGTATGGCAGTGAGTATTGGTGCGAGACCTGTCATGTGCCCGCGGATGAGGCCGGGTCTAACTGGTGCTTGACGTTGCGGTTGCTGGCGTTGCCGTATGCGGAGCATCCGGATTACAGCGAGCGGTGGAGGCCGTAGGTTCGGCTCGTCGCCTGGCGGCGACATTGCGCCCTTGGTTGCGTAGGGCACCCCGAAGCTGATTGTGACGACGGACGGCGGGTGCTTGTCAAGGCGGGAAAGATGCCTTGACAAACAACCCCCCAACCCGGTTTTTGGGTAAATTAGGGGTGCGGGGGGGGGGGTGGGTGGCACCAGAAA
>NZ_JBSFNS010000132.1:0-19484 GCF_053587275.1 Amycolatopsis sp. NPDC003676 | reverse complement strand
CGCTCGGCTCCCGCTGTCGTCGTTGCTGGGCTCCTTGAGGGAATCAGATTCCCTCAAGGAGCCCTTCACGGACGTTGACAGCGCCGGACGGCGCCCGTCGGCCGGAGAATTCCGCACACCGTTGGCGCTGCGGCCGGCCGCCGGGACAGACCTGTCACGCGGCAGCCGGGGCTGGTTCGCGTGTGGAGACGGCGAGGGTCCTGCGGGGCGTGTCTGCGTGCGGAGACGGCGAGGGTCCTGCGGGGTTTGTCTGCGTGTGGAGACGGCGAGGGTCCTGCGGGGTTTGTCTGCGTGTGGAGACGGCGAGGGCTCCGCGGGGTTTGTCTGCGTGTGGAGACGGCGAGGGCTCCGCGGGGCTTGTCCACACGCGGAGACGACGAAGGCCCCGCGGCAAGCCTGCCACGGGGCCTTCACCAGAGTCATCGGTCAGAAGTCGAAGCCCCCGCCGTCAAAGCCGCCGCCATCGAAGCCGCCTCCGTCGAAACCTCCGCCGAAGTCCTGGCTTCCGTCGAAGCCGCCGCCGTCAAAACCGCCTCCGTCGAAGCCTCCGTCCATGCCGCCGGCGTCCAGGGCGTCCGCTTGGCCCGCGTCGTAGCCGGATTCCCAGGCCGAGGCGCTGGCGATGCCGCTCATGCCGGAGAACATGGCGCTGAACAGGAACATCGAGCCCAGGCCCCACGCGCCGGCGACGAGCGCGGGCTTCCACCACGGCTCGCTGTACCAGCCCTGCGGCACCGGGCGGCCCGCGACGCGGCCGCCGGGGTAGTAGTACGGCGTTTCCTGGCCCGGGTCGGGCGAGGCGGCGTAGCGCTGGCCTTCGACGTCCACCTCGCGGTGTTCGGTGACCTTGCCCGCGCGTTCGCGTTCGGCCTCGTCCGGCAGCGCGGGGCCCGGGTCCATGCCCATCGCCGTGCGCGCGGCGCGCACGTAGTACAGGCCTTCGATGGCGGTTTCCTTCACCAGCCGGGCCTGTTCGACCGTCTTGGCCTGCTCCAGCTGCGAACCGGCGGCGTTGTAGCGCTCGCTCGCGTCGGCCATCGCCTGCTGGGAGGCGGTGTCGGTGCCGGTGATGTTGAGGACCTGGCCGCCGAGGCGCTCGACGAGGCGGCGCGCGTCGGCCTTCGCGTCGTCGAGCTGGCTCTGTCTGGTCGCGGCCTGCTTCCTCGACAGGTACAGCACGCCTCCGACGATGACGACGACCAGCACGATCAGGAGGATCGCGGTGCCCATGGGTCACTCCGTGTCTCGATCTGACGAGCCGGCCGGGCAGCCGTCTCTGAAACGGACAACGCGGACCGTGCGCGGAGAGTTCCCGGCGGCGCCTCCGATCGGGCGGTGGCCGACAAAACTAGAACACGTTATAGTCCGCGGCATGAAGTTCTCCTTGTCGATCGCGATGAGCCCGCTCGACCAGCTGAGCGGCCTGGCCCGCGCCGCCGAGGAGGCCGGGTTCTCCTCGATCGTGCTGCCCGATTCGCTCTTCTACTCCGAGAAAGTGTCCGCCGACTATCCCTACACCCCCGACGGCAGCCGGTTCTGGGACGAGAACACGCCTTGGGCCGATCCGCTGGTCGCGACCGCCTCGATGGGCGCGGTGACCGAGCGGATCCAGTTCTACACGTCGGTGCTGAAACTCGGCTCGCGCAATCCGGTGCTGCTCGCCCGCCAGGTCAACTCGGTCGCCGCGCTGACCGGCGGACGGTTCGGCCTCGGGCTGGGAATCGGCTGGTCGCCGGAGGAATTCGAATGGTGCGGCGCGCCGTATGCGCGGCGCGGCAAACGGTTCGACGAGGCCATCGAGGTGCTGCGGCTGATCCTCAGCGGCGACATGGTCGAGTTCCACGGCGAGTTCTTCGACTTCGACAAGCTCAAGATGAGCCCGCCGCCGCCCTCGCGCGTGCCGTTCTACATCGGCGGGCACACCGACGTCGCGCTGCGCCGGGCCGCGCGCGTCGCGGACGGCTGGTCGTCCGCGATGATGACGCTCGACCAGCTGCGCGACACCATCGGCAAGCTGAAGGGCCTGCTCGCCGAGCGCGGGCGCGCCGACGACCCGTTCGAGTTCCAGGCGGTGTGCGTCGACCGGTTCGGGCTCGACGGATTCCGCGAGCAGGCCGAGGCGGGCGTCACCGACGCGATCACCATGCCGTGGGTGTTCGAGGGGCACGGATTCGACGCGGAGCTGCGCCCGAAGGTCGACGCGATCCGCAAGTTCGGCGACGAGATCATCGCGAAAATCGAGGAGTGACATGGGAGTCGAGGTCTGCTGGGACCCCGCGGCGCAGCAGCCGCCCGCGCGGGAGGCCGCGTTCAAGTCGATGACGGCGGCGACCGCCGGGGACAAGGACGGCTGGCTCGCGCTGTTCGCCCCGGACGCGGTCGTCGAGGACCCGGTCGGGCCGTCGATGTTCGACGAGGAGGGCAAGGGCCACCACGGGCGCGAGGGGCTTTCCGCCTTCTGGGACAAGACGATCGGGAACGTCGAGAAGTTCGAGTTCGTGATCCGCGATTCGCACGCGGCGGGTTCGGAGGTCGCGAACGTCGGCACCATCACGACGTTTCTGCCCGGCGGCTATCGCGTCGACACCGACGGGGTGTTCGTCTACCGGGTCAACGAGGACGGGCTGGTCGTTTCGATGCGTGCGTTCTGGGAGACCGAGCGGGCGATGGCGACTGCGCGACAGGTCTGATGTCAGCCCGCGTCCGTTTCGACGAAGTCAAGAACGCGGGCGGTGACGAGATCGGGTTGCTGCAACGTCAGCGCGTGAGTGGTTCCCGGCACGATTTCCGTGCTGATAAGGGGATTCAGCGTCGCGATGCGCGCGGCGACCTCTCGTGCGCGGTGGATATGGCTGCGTTCGCCGAGGACCAGCCGGACGGGGACTTCGATCGCGCGAAGCTCGTCGTCGGTGAAGACGTGCTGCGGCGGTAGTTGCGCTTTGTATTTGAGGCTGGCGAACAGCAGCGGCCGCAAGGTGTGCCGCACGCTCGGATCGCCGGCGACGATCCGGCGCTGGACCGCGGCGGGCAGCAGCCAGAGGAAGATCTCCTGGAAACTCCACAGGATGAACTTCGGGACGCTGATCGCCGCGAATCCGGCCGGTTCCAGCCCGATGACGCCCGCGATCTGGCCGGCGGACCGGGTCGCGAGGTTCAGCGCCAGGAAACCGCCGCGCGAGACGCCCGCGAGGTAGACCTTCTCCTGGCTGATGGCGGCGAGGACTTCGGAGAGCCACTCGGCGAGGTCGTCGTCGGTGCTGGCGGAGGCGGTCTCGACCGAGTGGCCTGGTTCGCCGATCGAATCGATGGCGTAGACCGGGTGGCGGGCGGCCAGTTCGGCGAGGTGCGGGTACCACGACAACGACGAGCCCATGACGCCGTGCAGCAGGACGATCGGCGTGCCGTGTTCGGGACCGCTGCGCCGGACGCGGGTGGGGCCGAACTTCGTCGGGATATCCAGTTCCTCGGAGGGAACCGGCCACTTTCGCAGGATCTTCGCGTATGCGGCGAAGTAGCGTTCCTGGGCTTTGGGGTCGGTGAAAGTTTCCGGCATGTCGTCCCCTCCCCGAGACGGGTTACCGTGCACTTACACCGTAGCAGGGTTACGCGTTGTCCAAGCGCAGCAAAGTGTTCAGCAGATTTCCGCCGGGAAGCCCCTCGTCGCCGAAGATCCGGTGCTGCACCTCGATCACGAGCGGCAACGCGGCGCGCAGGGCGGCTCCGCCCGAGTCGGTCACCTCGACGCGTTTGGCTCGGACGTCCTCGTCGCTGCGCGCGCGGGCGACGAATCCCTTGCGTTCCAGCGTTTTCAGGATCTGCGACACCTGCATCGGGTGGATGTCGCCGGAGGTCGCGAGACCGGATTGGGTGACCGGGCCGCCGGTGCGGTTCAGCCAGGCGGCGAGCGCGAGCGTCTGGAACTGCAGGTGCGTCAGGTCGAGCGGGGCGAGCGCCTGGTCGATCTCGCGGACGTAGCGGTGCACGACGCGCCACATGACGAAGCCCACCGCGTTCTCGGGGGCGCCGAGCGAGGCGGTGGCGAAGAGTTCGGCGAGCGCGTCCTTGTCCATCGGGAGGCATCGTAGCGGTTGCCCTTCGATAGTAAACGCGTTTAGTATCGAAGTCTACGGAGAGGGGTGCCTGATGACTGACCTGCGGCTGGATCTCGGCCTGTACCGGTACGACAACACCCGCCCGCTGTTCGACGGCCGGGTCCGCTTCGACGGCGTCGACGCGACCTTGCACACCGCCGACATCGTCTCGGATCTGTTCGAACGGATGGTGCGAGGGCGCGAGTTCGCCGTCGCCGAACTGGGCCTGACTTTCTACCTGCGCACCTTGGACCTGCCGGATCCGCCGTTCGTCGCGCTGCCGGTGTTCCCCAACCGGCAGTTCCGGCATTCGGCGATCTACGTGAACGCCCGCAGCGGCGTCCACGCCCCGCGGGACTTGATCAGCAAGACGATCGGCGAGTTCGCGACCTACGGGCACGACGCGGGCGTGGTGGCGAAAGGCATGCTGTCCGACGAGTACGGCGTGCGGCCGGAACAGAGCCGGTGGGTGATCGGCGGGTTCGATTGGCCGATGGAATGGTTCGACTTCGTGCCCCGGCTGCATCCTCCGGAAGTGGAGGTGCGGCAGGCTCCGGCGGGGAAAGCGCTCGGTTCGATGCTGGAGAGCGGGGAGATCGACGCGTTTATTTCGGCGGATCCGCCGCGCGGGGCCCGGGGGGATTCGCCGGAGGTGGCGCAGTTGTTCCCGGATTACGTGAGCGTGGAGCGGGAGTATTACCGGCGTACCGGGATTCGGCCGATCATGCATGCGGTGGTGGTCCGGCGGGATCTGCTGGCGGAACATCCGGGGCTGGCGGAGCGGCTGTATCGAGGGTTCGTCGACGCTAAGGAAACGGCGATGGCGGATTACCGGCGGGGGCGGATCTTCAATCACATGGGCGATGCGGGGATGGTGCCGTGGTTCAGTGCGTTGTACGACGAGAATCGCCGGTTGTTCGGGGAGGATTGGTGGCCATACGGGATTGAGAAGAACCGGCTGTCGGTGGAGGCGTTCCTGCGGTGGCACTTCGAGCAGGGGTTGTCTCGGCGGTTGATGACGGTGGAGGAGATTTTTGTGCCGGAATTGCTGAGTACTTAGCCGGTTAGCGGACCGGGCTGACTGGCTGTCGAGGCCTCGAATGGACGCTCAATCCGCCGCCAGCTCCTCGTGCAAGCCTTCCAGCGCGATGCGGTCATCCTCGGTCCCGGTGTGCGGCGCGGAAAACCAGTCCGCGTATTCGCGCAGTTCCGACAGTCGCCAGTCGAGGGCGAACAGTTCGACCATTTCCGGGTCCAGGCCCGCCGTGTCGGGCAGGTCGGCGTAGTCTCGTTCGCGCGGGGCGACGGCGAGGCTTTCCCAATCGACCAGGCGCAGGCCGTCCGGGGTCTGGACCTGGTTGTCGTTGTGCGGTTCGCCGTGAGTGGGGACCCAGGAAGCGTGGCGGGAGGCAGCGAGGGAGGCCAGTTCCAGGTAGCGGGAGTTCCAGCGGCGGATCGCGTCGGCTCGGGCGGCGAGGGCGGTGCGGGCTTCTTCGGCCAAAGGACCGGACGTCCACGGTTCGGCGGTGCGGGACCGCAGTTCGTCGGCGAAATCCGGGCCGACTTGCGGGGACCAGTGGCGTAGTCCGACGGGCGGCGGGGTGCGGTGCAGGGCGTCGAGTGCAGCGAGGATTGCCGGTTTGTCGACTTCGGCTTCCGCGGGGCTGCGGCCGTTCAGCATCGGGGTGACGCTGAGCGCGCCGCCGCCGGTGTCCACTGTGAACTGGCCGGACCGCGCGGGCAGTGGCGCGCAGACGAACTCGAGCCCTGAAGCGGCCAGTTCGGCGGCACTCGCGTAGGTGCTTTCGAGGGACGCCGCGGTGTGCCGGGGTTCGAGCTGGTCCAGCGTGACGAACAGGGTATCGGCGCGCCAGTGGTGCGCGCCGAAACCCCAAGGCAGGTAAGCGATCTCGGAAATCGGCTGCCAATGTTCGGCGAGCGCGCGGGCGATGGCGGCATCGGTGATGAAGGACGGTCGAGATCGCACAAATCGGATACTAGGCAGGGCTTCGTGGTGGGAGCAACGGAGTTTAGAACAGTTCGTTCTGGTACTTGTCGTCGATCACGTCGTACAGGGTGCCGCTGACGAGGTCGCCCAGGCTGTTGTTCATCTTTTGCGCTTGCTCGGCGATGGAGAGGGTGTAGAAATCGCCGCCGAGGGTGGCGGCTTCGGCGAGTCCGCGGGTGTCGCCCTCCCACAGTTTCGCGCGGATAATGGCCTTTCCGCACTGTCCGAACACTTCGCGCACGCGCACGATCGTCGCGAGCACGGCGGGTTTGCCGTCCGCGCTGAGCATGCCCAGCAGTTCCGGGTCGTCGGTGACGAAGGCGTCGCCGTTGACCCGCATCACCTCGCGCAAACCCGGTACGAAGAAGACGAGCCCGATCGACGGGTTGGCGGTGATGTTCTCGAAGGTGTCGGCGAGTTTGTTGCCAGGACGGTCGGGGATGGCGAGCGTCCACGGGTCGAGGATCCGCACCGAACCGGGCGGGTCGCCTTTCGGTCCGACGTCCATGAGGCCGTCCGCGCCGACGGTGGCGGCGCAGAAGAACGTGCTGTGTGCGATGAACCGCATGGCGAATTCGCCGAGGTGCGGTTCCTTTTTCTCGGCGATGAACTGGTCCGGGAAACCGATGATTTCCCGGACGCGCGCCATGCTGATCGGAGTGTAGGCGTCTGCCGCGGTGGTCATGATTTCTCCTGTCACAGGTCGAGGACCAGTCGTGGGGTGCGGGCGCGGGACACGCAGACGAACATCCGGTCGCCCGCCGCTTGTTCGCTCGAGGAGAGGATCCCGTCGCGGTGGTCGGGGACACCGTCGAGCACCTTGGTCTCGCACGAACCGCAGATGCCGGACCGGCATGAGGTCACCGGTCGGATGCCCGCCTTTTCCAGGGCGCTGACAATGCTTTCGTCAGCGGCGACGGACACGGTTTTCTTCGAAACCGCGCATTCCACTTCGATCGGCTTGTTGTCCGCCGGGGCGGCCTGCGGGGCTTTGAAGCGTTCCAGCCGCAATGCTTCGGGCGGCCAGTTCGCCGCCGCGGTGTCCAAATCGGACAGCAGCGAAGCCGGACCGCAGGCGTAGACCTTCGCACCCGCCTCGACGGGCTTTTCCAGCTCAGTCAACGGAATCCGGCCGGTGGTGTCCGAGGAGTGGCAGCGCACGCGCTCGCCGTAGCCGCGGAGTTCGTCGAGGAACGGCATCGACGCGCTGGTGCGGCCGCCGAAGTACAGCTGCCAGTCCGCGCCCCGGGCTTCCGCGGCGCGGACCATCGGCAGGATCGGGGTGATGCCGATGCCGCCCGCCACGAAGACGTACGACTTGGCCGGGCGGAAGGCGAAATTGTTCCGCGGGCCTTTGATCGAGATGCGCTGGCCGGGCCGGAGAAAGGCGTGCACGTATTCCGAACCGCCGCGGCTCGCGCGTTCCCGGCGGACGCCGATCCGGTAGTACGCGCGTTCGCCGGGCGGGCCGCAGAGCGAGTACTGGCGCTCGAGACCGTTCGGCAGCACGAGGTCGATGTGCGCGCCGGGTTCCCAGCTCGGCAGCGGTTTCCCGGTCGGGTCCGCCAGGTCCAGCGAGACCACGCCGTCGGCTTCCCAGCGCAGCTGCCGGACGGCGACGTCCAGCTTCCCGGCGGTTCCGGCATTCGGGGTCATCGGCTTCCCTCCTTTTGTTAACGTTGTTACTTGCCGCCCGGCCGAGGGTATTGGTAACATCGTTAACATGTCAACCGAGGCGAAACGGGCCGGAATCGCGGCGACGCGGGCCGAGCGGGCGGTGGCCGAGGCGCTGGACCTGGTCGACGCGGGCGGGCTGGAGGCGCTCACCATGCGTCAGCTGGCCGACCGGATGGGCCTGCACCTGCCCGCGATCTATCGCCTGTTCGACGGCAAGGACGCGCTGATCGACGAAATGGCCGAGGCGATCCTCGCCGGCGCGGTCGCCGACCTGCCCGCCGAGGACGGCGACTGGGAAAGCCGCGTGCGGAGCTTGGCTGCCGGGTTGCGCACGGCGCTGCTCGCGCATCGGGACGGGGCACGGATTGTCGGCGGGAACTATGCGGCGAAGCGCAGCAATCTGACCTATGTGGACACTCTGCTCGGCTGCCTGCTGGCTTCCGGGCTGCCGCGGAAGCAGGCGATCTGGGCTGCGAGCACGGTGTTTTGCTACGTGCTCGGGGAGACGCTCGAGGAGCAGGGCGCGACCGGGGACGAGATCGGCGTGCTGATGGGGGTTTTGGGGACGCGGGAGTACGCGCACCTGGAGTCGGGACCGATGGAGTCGATGCTCGACTTCGAGGCGCGGTTCGCGTTCGGGCTGGAACTGCTGCTCGCCGGGGTGCGAAGTGTGGTGCGCGGCGGCGAGCGCGCTAGCTTCCCGGGCTGATCCCCGCCACCGCGATCCGGGGTGTGGAATGTCGTGGGCTGTGGTGAGAACCGGCGGCGAGCGCGCTAGTTTTCCGGGCTGATCCCCGCCACCGCGATCCGGAACAGGCGGCTGGCCTCCGCGGCCGGGTCGGGGTGGCGTTCGGTCGTCAAGGTGATGCCGACGATCAACGCGATCAAGTCGCCCACCGTCACCTCCGGCGAGACAGCCCCATCGCGGGCGGCGCGCGCAACTAGCGGGGCCGCCGACTCCTCCAGGGTCATCGAGCAGGAGTTCCCGTGCACCGGATCTGGCGTGTCGTACGCCAGGGCTGCCGCGAGGCCGCGGGCGGTTACGCAGTAGCTGACCACGTCGTCGAGCCATTCCAGGAGCGCGCGGCGGCTGTCGGATTCCCCGGCCAGCTCCTGCGCGCGGGCGGCCAGCAGGGCGATCCGCTCCTGCGAAACCGCTTCCAGCAACGCGTGCCGGGTGGGGAAGTGCCGCCGCACGGTCGCGGAGCCGACTCCGGCGGTGCGCGCGATCTGTTCCAGCGACGCGTTCGCCCCGTGTGCGGCGACCTCCTCCTCGGCCACCTCCAGAATCCGCGCGTAGTTGCGCCGTGCGTCTGCGCGTTGCTGGCCGGGCATGGCGTGACCTCCGGGTTTGCTAAGTGGCGGGCCCCGCCGTATCGTAGCGGACACGAAACGGCGGGGCCCGCCACTTAGTGTTTTCGAGGGAGAATCATGGTTGAGCAAGCACCGGTACTGGTCGTCGGCGCGACGGGACGGCAGGGCGGCGCGACCGCCCGCGAGTTGCTGGCGGCGGGGGTGCCGGTCCGGGCGCTGGTCCGGGATCCGGCGGCGGAGCGGGCGAAGGCGGTCGAGGCGTTGGGTGCCGAACTCGTCGTCGGGGATTTGAATGATCGGGATGGGCTGGCACCCGCGATGAAGGGCGTGCGGGCGGTGTTCAGCGTGCAGATGCCGGACATGAGCGGGCCGGAGCCGGATTTCGCGGGCGAGGCGGCTCAGGGGATCAACCTTGTCGACGCAGCGGAAAAAGCCGGGGTGCCGCAGTTCGTGCACACCTCGGTGAGCGGGGCGGGATCGCCGGAACTGGCCGATGAGCGGTGGGCGTTCATGGCGCCGACGATGGAGGCCAAGGCGGCGGTCCAGGATCGGCTCCGGGCAGCCGGGTTCCCGCGGTGGACGTTGCTCAAGCCGGCGTTTTTCATGGAGAACTTCCTGCCGTCCCTGCAGTACGTGTTCCCGCGCGGCATCGAGGGCGGCTTGGTGACGATCCTGCGTCCGGAAACCCGGTTGTCGCTGGTGGCGGTACGGGACATCGGCCGCGCGGCAGCGGCGGCCATCGCTGAACCGGAACGGTTTGACCGGGTCGAACTCGAGCTGGCGAGCGACTACCGGCCGATGACGGAGATCGCGCCGGTGCTGTCCCGCGTGCTGGGAGTGCCGTTGACGGTGCCGGACATGACCGTCGACGAGGCGCTCGCCGCCGGGATGCCGCCGATGGGGTTCTCGCACACGATGCTGAACGAGCTCGGCCAGCCCGCGCGGCCCGAGTTCGCGCGTGAGCTCGGGATTCCGCTGACCTCCTTTGAGGAGTGGGCCGAGACGGCTATGCGGGCTTGACTGCTCGGGGCGCGTTGCTCCGTTCGTGTCAGCCGGTTGGTGCTGGTGCGCGGTGGCGGCACTTCTGCCCTGGTGCAGCGTGCCCCGGCTTGCCGATTCCTCGCCGTCGGGGCGGGATTGTTTGTTACCTTCTGGGCCCGGCAACCGCGGCCTGCCCGGCCAGTGAGGAGCACTTCGATGGCCGCTGTCCAGCCGACCACGGGCAAGCGCGGCGGCCGGGCCCGGGCGCCGCGCGATCCGGACGCCACGCGGCGGGCGCTGGTCGGGGCCGCGCTCACGCTGTTCGAACAGGACGGTTTCCACGCCACTTCGGTGCAGAAGATCGTCGACCGCGCGAAGCTCACCAAAGGCGCTTTCTACTACCATTTCGAGACCAAAGAGGACGTGCTGCACGAAATCCACGACCAGTTCATGGATTTCCAGCTGCGGCGGATCCGCGAGGTGCTCGCCGAGGGCGGCGCGCCGGAGCGGGTGCTCCGCCGGGTGATGACCGAGGTGCTGGTCGAGCCGATCGGCATCTACCGGTCCGAGATCTCGATTTTCCAGCAGGAGCGCCGGTTTCTCTCCAGCACGACGTTCGCCTCGATCGAGCGCAAGCGCGACGAGTTCGAAGCGCTCGTCACGCAGGTGGTCGAGCGCGGGATCGAAAGCGGCGCGTTCAAACCGGTCGCGACCGCGCGGGTGCTCGCGTTCGCGGTGATCGGCGTGGCCGCGTGGGCGCACACCTGGCTCGACCCGCGCGGCGCGATGACGCCCCGGCAGATCGGCGACGCGTTCGGCGAGATCGTCGTCGCCGGGCTGCGCACCGGATCGCTGCCGGAGAGCCGGGCCTGAACGTTCTGGCACGAGCGGCTGCTTTCCCGGTAGAAAGGAAAGATCATCGGGGAGGGAGCACCCAGTGAAGGTCCTTCTGCGCAAATTTGTCCCCATCGCGGCAGCCGCCGTACTGGCGGTCACGCTGGCACAGCCCGCGGCGGCGGCGCGTCCGGCCGCTGGTCCAGCGGCGTCGCCCGAGTGGCGCGTTGCCGACGGCCAGCTGGTCTGGACCGCGCCAAAGCCGCTGTTCGGCGACGGCGCGGTGGAGTTCTGGTCCGGCGGCGAGCTGCTCGGCCGTGCCCAGCCGGGCGCTGATCTGCGGACGTTTTCGCTGCCCGCAGGCGGGATCCGCGATGTGCGCGGGCTCGAGGCGCGCGTCGGCGGCCGTTCGCTGACCGAAGCGCCCAAGGCGACGGCGAATCAACCGGCCCCGGCGCCGCTGCCCGTGTTGCCCGCTAACGCGGTAGATCCCGGTAAACCCGGGCAGTTCTCGACGGTCAAGGGCGAGTACTCGCTCGACCCGGTGCGGCTGCCGGGATTGGACGGGCCGATCGAGATGCAGGGCCTGGTCGTCGCGCCGAAACACGCGCCGGGGAACCGGCCGCTGGTGGTGTTCCTGCACGGCAGGCACCAGCCCTGCTACAACCCGGCCGATCCGGACGACCACTCGACGGCTTGGCCGTGCAAGGCCGGGATGCTGCCGATCCCGAGCTACCGCGGCTACCTGCAGACCCAGGAATTGCTGGCGTCGCAGGGATTCGTGACGGTGTCCATCTCGGCCGACGCGATCAACGCGCTCGACCACGCGGTGCAGGACGGCGGTGCGCAGGCCCGGTCGTCGCTGGTCCGGCTGCACCTCGCGCATTGGGCGGATTGGTCGGGCAGCGCTCGTTCGACCGCTCCGGCGATCGTGAAGGATTCTCCGGCGGCGGATCTGTCGAATGTGTTGCTGGTTGGGCATTCCCGCGGCGGCGAGGGCGTCAACCGCGCCGCGATGGACAGTTTGTATCCGCCGCCGGGCGACACCGGGTTCTCCGGGCCGGTCCGGTGGAAGATCCGCGGCGACGTGCTGATCGCGCCGACCGTGTTCGGGCTCAACCCGGTGCCGGACGTCCCGTCGGTCACTTTCCTGCCCTCGTGCGACGGCGACGTCTCGGATCTTCAAGGGCAGCAATACATCGACGCGGCACGCGGCGTCAGCCGGGACACGGCCTTGCACAGTGCGCTGTACGTCTCCGGTGCGAACCACAACTTCTTCAATTCCGAGTGGACTCCGGGCGTCGCGGTGGCCCCGGCGCAGGACGATTTCTATTCTCCTGAACCGGATCCGAATTGCTCGCCCGGCGTGCCCGCACGGCTGACGGACGCGCAGCAGCGGGCGGTCGGCGCGACCTATGTCGCCGCGGCCGCGCAGCTGTTCCAGAAGCACGATCTGCGGGTGCAACCGTTGTTGGACGGTTCCGGCGTGCGTGCGCCGTCCGCCGATCCGGCGCACGTGTTGACGCACGCTCTCGGCGGAGCGAGGACTTCCGTGCTGATCCCGGATTCGTCGACGAAGGTCACCGGCAGCGGGGACGTTTGCCAGCAGGTCGGCCCGGATCAGCGGTGCCTCACGAATTCCGGTGCTTCCAAGTCGCCGCATTTCGTCGGGCTTGAGGAAGCGCCTGATCCGACGCGGACAGCCGTGCACGTGCGCTCGGCGACGGCTGGCGTTCCAGCGAAGATTCAGTTGCCCAGCCCGGTTTCTTCGAGCGGTGCGCGGGCGTTGGCGATGCGGGTCATCGCGCCGGAAAACGCTCCGGCCGAGTCGTTCGACGTCGCGGTCACCGACGCGCGCGGCAAGCGCACGAAGCTGGGTGCGGTGACGGTGGCCGGGCTGGCCGGGACTGAGCGGACGAAATCGTTCTGGGGCCAGGAAGTCCGGGTTCCGCTGCCGCCGTATCTGGAGGTGGCCGGTCTGGAACTGACGCCGCAGAAGGCGGGCGACGAGGCGTGGCTGCTGGACGCGTACGCGTGGCGGCCCGGTCTGCCGGACCCGAACCCGGCCCCGCTGACGCGCGTCGACCTCGGGTCGATGACGGTCAAGGAAGGCGATTCCGGCTCGAAGACGTACCAGATCCCGGTCACGGTGACCGGCGACGGCGGCGGTTCGGTGCGGGTCTTCCGGGCCGATTCGCTCTCGCCGCTGTCGATGAAGTGGGCGTACCAAGCGGTCACGCTCGCGCCGGGGCAGCACACGCTCGACCTGCCCGCGACTGTCGTCGGGAACACCCGGTGGAGCTGGCCGTACCGGATGCTGGCCGGGGTGAAGGCCACCCACGGGACGGTCGTCGGGTCGGCGCAGGGTTCGCTGAACGTCGAGAACGACGACCCGGAGCCGGACGTGAGCGTCGGCAAGACGGACGTGTCGGCGGTCGAGGGCGGCGTGCTGGCCTGGCCGGTCAATCTGTCCACTGTGGCCGATTCGGACATCTACCTGACGGCGGAGGTGAAAGCGCCGGAGACCGGGCCGGAACTGATGACCTCGGACATCGACCCGCAGTGGCTGATCGAGCACCGCCTTGACCCGAAGAAGCCGCAGCCGTTGTCGGAGACCGGGGTGATGGTGACGGTGCAGATCATGGCGGGGAAGCTGAGCGGCGACCTGACGATTCCGACGGTGCGGCACGACGGAGCTGATCCGGCGAAGCATGTCTTGCTGCACATGAAGGAATCCGGCCGGGACATCGATCTCACCGGGATGGTGACGGACGCGGCCTGACCGCGGCGGTCAATCCTCCTGGTCCGGGGTTCGGGCCAGGAGGATTTTCCGTTCCCGCCGGGCGGTTTCGCGGAATCCGTGCCGCAGGTAGAAGGCGTGCGCTCGGGTGTTGATCGCGAGGACTTCGAGCACGAGCGGTTGGCCGCGCTCGGCCGCGACGCCGATCAGCCACCGGAGCAGCCGTCCGCCGATCCCCTGGTTCTGGTAGCGGGGGTCGAGTTCGATCCGGCCGAGGCAGACCTCTGTCGGCCGGTACTCGACCACGAGCAGGCCCGCGTCCGCTCCGTCGACCGTGATCACCTGCCACTGGCCGGGAGTGAAGGCGCGGTCGTGGTAGCGGCGCTGGATTTCGTCGTCCCAGCCCCAGATCGCGGCGACATGCTCGCCTAACGCGGCTCGGTGCAGCTGGAAACAGAAGTCGCTGTCCGCGGCCATGGCGGGGCGCAGGTCGATCTCGCTCGGCATGCGCACCTCCGGCACTCGGGAGCGCTCAGGATAGCGAGGTCACCGGCTCTCCCTGCGCACCCTCGGCAGGATCCGCAGCAACGCGGTCCCCGCTGCCAGCAACGCGAACCCGGCCAGCAGCAGCCACAACGTGTTCACTCCGGTGAACGCGAGCCCGCCGGTCACTCCCGCAGCCGAGGCCGCGCCGATCTTCTGGTACATGGCTTTCTCTCTTCCGTCTCGGTGTTCACCAGTTCTTGCGGGTGCGCAGGAGCGCGTCCGCGTACGCCTTGAGATGGCAGGCCTGCAGGAAATAATCGAGCACCAGTTCATACATCGACGCGGCGAGCAGCATGCTGCACCAGCCGCGGTACCGCACCGTCACGACTCGTTCCGCCACGAAGATCGCCGAGATGCCGAGCCACCACGGGTTGAGGTGCAGGCCGCCGAGGGAGAGGGCCAAAGCCAGTGCGGTCAGGTAGATTCCGCTCACCAGGACACCGGCGATGGTCAGCAGTTGCCTGCCCCAATACCGCCACGTGACGCGCGTGAGTCCATATTGGACGCAGTTCTCCACCGCGCCGCGCTTCCACCGCAAGCGCTGTGTCCACAGTGCACTCCAGCTGGTCATGACCTCGGTTTCCAGCGTGCACGCGCTGGGAGAGATCACCCGGTGGCCGAGGTGCAGGAGGGCGAAGGTGAGTTCGTTGTCCTCGGTGAGCACGGTGGTGTCGTAGATCCCGCCGCTGCCGTCGCCTGCGGGAAGGCGTCCGGCGACTCGTGCCGCGGCGACTTCGCGGAGGGTGCTGACCCGGAACATCGCCGCGGTTCCCGTCAGTACCAGGCATTTTCCGTGCAGCCGGTGGACGTCGCGGGCATAGCGGGCGTATTCGTTGCGCTGCAGGTGCCCGACGAATCCGCCGCCCGGACCGCCGCGGAACACCCCGCCGACGCCGCCGTAGCCGTGGTCGAGGTGGCGCAGGGCGGTGCTCACGAACTGCGGGTCCAAAGTGGAATCCGCGTCCTGGACGAGGATTACGTCGTCGTCGTCCAGTCGCGGCAGGAGCCAGGCGAGCAGTTGGTTCAGCGCGCCAGCCTTCTTGTGCGTGTTGTTTTCGGACGGCCGGACTCGGGCTCCGGCTGCCGAAGCGGCTCCGGCGGTGTCGTCGGTGCAGTTGTCGGCGACGACGAAAACCTCGTCGACAACGCGGTCCTGCCTGCGAAGCGCGGCGACGGTGTGCGCGATCTGCGGTTCTTCGTCGTGCGCGGGGATGACGGCGACGACCCGCGTGCTGCCGGAACGATGCCGTCCGGCTCGCGGCTCGGCGAGCGTGGGTGCAGACATGAGCGGGGTCCTCCGCGCGGAACTGCGACGTGATGCGTCGCGCTTGACCCTTACTCTGCTGGCGGTCACGGAACGCTACGGGAAGAGCCGAGAGACCACCCGCGCGGGGGAGATTTTCCTGCGAAACCTGTGTAGTAGCTAGGAATTACGCAGCAACCGATGATTACGGTGAGTGCATGCTACTCGGACTGTCGGTGTGTCCGCGGAGTCATTAACCGGGTGATGAGCGGTGTCGACCCGAGCCCGTGCAGCACCACGCTGCCGAGGGCGCAGACCACCGTCAGCGTCAGGACGAGGTCGCTCGCTTCGCCGGTCAGGCCGTTGATCGCCAGCAGCCCGAACACGATCGACGTCGTGCCGCGCGGGCCGAGCGCGCCGACGAGGAACCGGTCCCGCAGCGGCATCCGGGTCCGCGTCAGCGACAGCATCACCGGAAGGATCCGCAGGACGGTCAGCGCGAGCAGGCAGAACACGACCGGCTCCCAGGGCACGCCGAAGGACACCATGACCACCGCGGCCCCGCCGACGACGAACCACATCGCCATCGTCAGAATCCCGGTGACCTCTTCGAGCAGTTGCAGGTCCTCCGACGGCCGGGCGAAGTGCTCGCGGGCGGCGCTGTCGGAGGTGCGGAGATGCCGCGCGGCGAAGGCGCGGTAGACGTAGCGGAAGGCGATCCCGCTGACGAAACAGGCGACGAATCCGTTGCCGTCGATCGCGACGGTGGCCGCGTAGGTCAGCAGCGGAGTGGTGAGGATGGCGATGCGCCGCCCCTGCCCGGAAGTCCAGCCGGAGCGGACGGCGAGGAACAGCAGGAAACCGATCACCGTGCCGATGATCGCGCCGGCGGTGATGGCTTTGAGCGCGAACGGCAACGCGGTCGCGAGCGCTTTCCCGGCGGTATTCGCCGTATTGTCGCTGCGCGCGAGAATGAGCGCGAAGAGGAACAGCGGCGAGACCAAACCGTCGTTGTAGCCGCTTTCGACGTTCAGCACGCTCCGCACTTGCGGCGTCAGAGTCTTGTCCCGCACCACGCGTTCGGCGGCGGCGAAATCGCTCGGGATGACGATGCACGCGACGATCAGCAGCAACGGCCACGACAGTTCCGGGAAGAACGCCCAGCCGACGAGCATGGCCAGCCCGAGGCTCAGCGGCAGCGCGAGGAACAGCACCCGGGCGACGAGACTGGGTGCGTGGCCCCACAGCCGTCCGCCGCGGACCTCGGTGGCGTCGACGAAAAGCAGCATCGCGAGAATGAGTTCGGCGACGTGCTGCGCGATTTCGGTATCGAAGAGCTCAAGCAGTTTTCCCGGATTCGCGAACAGCGCGGTCGCGACTCCGCACAGCGCCATCAGCACGGGCGCGGCGATGTTCCACCGGTCGAGCTGTTTGGCCGCGAGCGCGCGCATCAGGACGGCGGCCGAGAGGACCAGCAATGCGGGAATCATCGTTTGTCCGGCTCCACGGCTTTGATTGCGCCCAGCCGTCTTCGGCCGCTGACGCTCCACAGTGTACCGGCGCGGGTGCGCCTTTCCCGGCATTCCGGGTGTACGTCACGTCAACCCGGAATCGGTCGATGGTTGGACGATCCGGCGGGCTTCGCGCCCTAGCTTCGGTGAGGCGGGTGTTCCGGCCCGCCTGACCCGAGAAGAAGGCCGCGATGACCGACGTTCTCATCATGGGCGGGATCCTGCTCGCCCTCGTTCTTTTCACCCAGGTGGGCCGCCATCGGCACAACCTGGTCATGGGCATCATGCCGTTCGTTTCGTGCACCGTCATCGGAGTCCTGTACTTCACCGGCGGCATCTCGCTCACCGGGCCGAACGTGGCGGCCGGCCTGGTCGGTGCCGTCGTCGGGGCGGTCGCCGGCGCGGGGCTGATCGCGACCACCCGGGTGGAGCGCAGTCCGGTCACCGGGCGCGTGCAGACCTGGGCGGGCTGGCCGTACCTGCTGATCTGGCTCGCCGTGCTGGTGGGACGGCTGGTGTTCGTGTGGGCGGTGGAGAACGTGCACTCGTTCGCCGCGAAGGTCGGCGAGTTCCTGGTCAGCACGCATCTCGACGAGGACGGTGTCGGCCTGTTCTTCGTGCTGATGGCGCTGTCCATGGTCGCGGTGCGGGCCGGCGGGGTGCTCTGGCGCGCCCGGCGGCTGGACGCCGTCCGCGACGCGCAATCGGTGCGGGTCTGACTACGCTGAGCAGCGAAGAGGCCCAGGGGAGGGGATGCGATGAGTCGGCTGCCGCTGGTGGTGATGCGGCTGCTCACGCCGGTCGCCTTCGTCGCGATCCTCGTCACCGCTGCGCCCACTGCGGAGTGGCTGTGGGTGCCAATGGTGGCTTCCGCCGCGAGTGGCCTCGCGTTCGGGCTGCTGGACCTGCGCTGGCCGCGCGCGGCTGGCGTGCTGCTCTCGCTGGCCGCGCTGTTCGGCGCGGTCGTCACGGTGGCGGACCAAAGTCTCACCGGGCCGTCGTTGCTCTGCCTGTCCTTGCTCGTGTTGTCCTCGCTGGCGGCGATCCGCCCGGCGGAGATCATCACGGTGGCTGCGGTCGTGGGGGTCGCAGCCACCGCCGGCGGGTATCTCGCCGGGCAGCCGGGTGGGCTCGTGGCGGGAAACGCGCTCGCGGTGGCTGTCGTGGTGCTGCTCGGGCTGAACCGGCGGCAGTACCGGGTGCAGGCGCGCCAAGCCCGCGACCTGCTGGATCAGACCCGGCTCACCCAGGAAGCCGTGGCCAGGGGCGCGACGCTGGAGGAACGCGCCCGGCTGGCGCGGGAGGTCCACGACATCCAGGCGCATTCGCTCTCGGCGCTGTCCCTGCATTTGCAGGCGGCGGCGCGGCTGGTGGCCGAGTTGCCGTCGCCGGACGAAAAACTCGCCGCTTGCGTGCAGAAGGCGGGGCAGCTGGCGCAGGACGGATTGATCGAGACGCGTCGAGCGGTGCACGCGTTGCGCGGCGATCCGATGGCGTTGCCGGAGTTGTTCGGCTCGCTGCCCGACAACGCGTCGATCCAGGTGACTGGCGAACCGCGCGAACTTCCCGCGGACGTCACCCTGCTGCTGTACCGCACTGTCCAAGAAGGACTTTCCAATGCCCGCAAGCATGCCGCCGGTGCGCCGGTGTCGGTTGAACTGTCCTATCTGGACAGCGAGGTGGCGATGACGGTGGTCAACCGGACCGGTTCCGGCAGCGGTTTGCCCGGTGCCGGATACGGCCTGACCGGCTTGCGCGAGCGCGCGGAACTGGTCGGCGGCGAGGTGACCGCGGGCCCGGATGGCGCGGGCTGGCGGTTGTCGGTGAGGATCCCGGCATGACGATCGTGCGCGTGCTCGTGGCCGAGGACCAGCCCGCGGTGCGGGAGGGCTTGGTGCTGCTGGTCGGGCTGCTGCCGGACATCGAGGTCGTCGGACAGGCGGGCGACGGTATCTCGGCGATCGAGGAAACCGTGCGGCTGCAGCCCGATGTGGTGCTGATGGACCTGGACCTGCCGCGCTGCGACGGGGCCGCGGCGACTCGGCGGATTGTCACGGAGTTGCCGGGAACGCGGGTCGTCGTGCTCACCACTTATGCGGACAGTGCCTCGATCGTGCGCGCGTTGGACGCGGGCGCGGTCGGTTACGTGACCAAGGCGGCGAACGGCGACGAGATCGGCCGGGCGATCCATGCCGCGGCGGCTGGGCAGACCGTGATGGACCTGGCGGTGCAGCGGACGTTGCTGGCCGCGGCCCGGCGTCCGGCCGCGCCGCCGGAGGACGGGCTGACGGCGCGCGAGGTGGACGTGCTGAAGCTGGTCGCGGCGGGGCGGGGGAACCGGGAGATCGCGCGGGAGCTGCAGGTCAGCGAGGCGACGGTGAAGACGCATGTGAACCGGATTTTCGCGAAAACCGGGTGCGGGACTCGGGCGCAGGCGGTGCGTTATGCGCATGAGCACGGGTACGCGGACTGAGCCAGGTCCGTGAGGGGAACCCTGAGGGAATCAGATTCCCTGAGGGTCCCCCTCACGATAAAAACC
>NZ_JBSFNS010000131.1:0-19614 GCF_053587275.1 Amycolatopsis sp. NPDC003676 | reverse complement strand
TTTTGTGTCTTTTTCTTTGGGGGCGGGGGGGTTGTGGTCGCAGGTAACTTATGCCCCGTTTTTAAAACCCCCCCGGCCCCCCCCCCGACGGTATCGGAGGAGCGGCCGGGCCGGTGCCGCGTTCGCGGGGATGGGGGAACGCGGGCTCCGCTCAGGCGCTGGTGCGCGCCTGCCGTTTGCGGGACACGATGCGCCAGCCGAGCGCGAGCACCACGACGATCGCCGGGATCGAGTAGAACGCGATCTTCTCGGCTCCGTCGGAGAATCCCATCAGCACCACGACCAGCACGAGGAATCCGAGCGTGGCCCAGCCGGTGTACGGCGCGCCGGGCATGCGGTAGCTCGGCCGCTCCAGTTCGCCGCGCAACGAGGCCTGGCGCATGCGCATCTGGGAGAACACCAGCGTCGCCCACGTCGCGACCACCCCGAGCGAGGCGATCGCGGTGGCGATGTCGAAGGCCTTCGACGGCACGATGTAGTTCAGCACCACGCCGAGCACGTAAGCCACCGACGTGAAGAGAATTCCGCCGTAGGGCACGTGCCGCGAGTTCATCTTGCCGACGAACTTCGGCGCCTCGCCCTCGTCGGCGAGCGCACGGAGAATGCGGCCGGTGGAGTAGAGGCCCGAGTTGCACGAGGACAGCGCGGCGGTGAGGACGACGGCGTTCATCACGTCGCCGATGCCGCCGATGCCCAGCCGGGAGAAGACCGTGACGAACGGGCTTTCGCCGCCGTTGTAGAACGGCCACGGCATCAGCATCGCCAGCAGCAGCACCGAACCGACGTAGAAGACGCCGATCCGCCACACGACGCCGTTGATCGCCTTCGGCAGCACCTTGCGCGCGTCCTTGGTCTCGCCGGCCGCGATGCCGACGACCTCGATCGCGGAGTAGGCGAACACGACCGCCTGCAGCGTCATCAGCGCGATGCCGACGCCCGCCGGGAAGAACCCGCCGTGGTCGGTCAGGTTGTGCACGCCGGCGGTGGTGCCGCCGATGTTCGCGCCGGTGAACACGAGCCCGAGCGCGGTCACCAGGAACACGATGATCGCGAGGACCTTCACGACGGAGAACCAGAACTCCAGTTCCCCGAACAGCTTCACGCTCAGCAGGTTGACCGCCATCAGCACGCCGAGCGCGATCAGCGCGGTGATCCACTGCGGCACGTCCGGCAGCCACTTGTGCACGTAGATCGCGACCGCGGTGATCTCCGCGATCCCGGTCATCGCCCAGTTCAGCCAGTACATCCAGCCGGACACGAAGCCGGCCCACGGCCCGATGAACTCGCGGGCGTAGGTGACGAAACTGCCGGAGCTGGGCCGGTGCATGACGAGTTCGCCGAGCGCCCGCATCACGAAGTAGGCCGCGATGCCGCACAGCGCGTAGGAAAGGACCAGCGACGGCCCCGCTTCGTGGAGCCGCCCGCCCGCGCCGAGGAAGAGCCCGACCCCGATCGCCCCGCCGATCGCGATCATCTGCACCTGGCGATTGCCCAGTGCTTTCGTGTAGTTGTCGCCCTCTTTGGCGACCACTGTGGATTCCATGGTTGCGTGACGCTAGCGGTACCGCACCGCGTGACGCAGCACACCTAGGCTGGACTTAAGGTGTGCTGCAGATCACCGTGGAGGAACCGGGTAAATCGGGCAGGACCCGTTTGACTTCCGGAAATCGCGCTGGAGCTGCGCGGATGTCCACGATGGACGGTGCGCGCGGAGACTTTCGGGCAGCCGCCGGGGGTATCCAGGGTAGCGGCGGAAGCGGAACGTCCGCCAGGGCGCGGAGGTCGCCGGAACGGGCGAAGCCGACGGCGGGCGGCCGTTCCACAGTGGACGGACGGAACCGGTGCGCGGCGGGGCCGAACGCTCTCCCGGCGCTCGAACCTGAAATTCGCTCGGCAACGCGGTCGGCGTCGAGGCCGCTTCACGGCGGGGAAACCCCGGAACACTAAACTCCGCGCGATGCCGCCCCCAGATTCCGACGCCACCGCACGCGGACGACCCGGCGATCGTTGGCTCATCATCGGCCTCGGGCTCATTTCCGCACTGACCGCGGTGCTGTTCGCCGTGGCGCCGGTGAACACCGAGACAACGACCTACCGCTGGGACGGCGCGCAGGACACCGCGCTGCCGTCGTACCCGTACCACCCGGCCAGAATGGACGCGACCGTCCGATGCGCCGACCCGAACGGGCTGATCCTGGCGACCACTCCGCCGGGAGGCAAACAAGGCGCCGAGCCTCTCGGCGGCGGGCTGGAGATCCGGGCGGTCGACGGCACGGTCAGAGCCGAACTCGGCGGCGCCGAACTGCTCCGCCGGCCGTCCGGCGGCGACTGCCGGCTGACCGTGCACTCGGACGGCCAAGGCACTGCCGTCGGCACCGCCAGGACTGCGAGCCGCCCGGCCGTCACCGGCCTGTACACCGAGCGCCCGGGCATGGCGTCCGCGCAGGTCGAACCCGACACCCGATGGGTCAGCTCGCCGAGCGTGGTGAAGGTCGCGCTCGGCGTGGTCTCGGTGCTCGCGCTGCTCGGCATGATCGTGCTGCTGATCCGGCGCGACCGGCGCGCCGCGCGAAGGGTCCGGCTGTTCCCCCGCCGGGCGTGGGTGCCGCGGCCGTCGGACGTCGTCGTGACCGGGGTGCTCGGAGTCTGGTCCGTCATCGGTGCGCTCACCGTGGACGACGGATACATCTCGACGATGCTGCGCGCTCGGGAGACGAGCGGGTTCACCGGCAATTACTTCCGCTGGTTCAACGCGCCGGAAGCGCCGTGGGGCTGGTACTACGAGCTGTACGCGCTGCTCGGCCGCGTCTCGCCGGCCATGGTGTGGATGCGGCTGCCCTCGGTGCTGCTGGGGCTGGCGTCCTGGTTCCTGATCGACCGGCTGGTGCTGCCGCGCCTGGTCGACCGGCCGGGCCGGTGGACCCGCTGGGCGGCCGCGGCGCTGTTCCTGGCGTGGTACCTGGCCTTCGACGTCGGGCTGCGGCCGGAGCCGTGGATCGTGTTCGGCTCGCTGGCGGTGTTCGCGCTGGTCGAGCGGGCCGTGGCGACCGGTGCGGCGACGCCGGTCGCGGTCGGGCTCGTGGTCGCCGGCGCCACCGCGACGACGAACCCGCTCGGAGTCGCGGCATTCCTGCCGTTCGTCGCCGGAGTGCGCCCCCTTGTCCGACTGGTGCGCAGGGGCGCCGGCCTCCGGGTGCTCGGCGCGATCGCGGTCGTCGCCGGAGCCGCGGGCAGCGCAGTGCTGACGGCGTTCTACGACCAGCCGCTGACCGCCGTCCTGCAGTCGACCGCCGTCCGTCAGCAGATCGGCCCGGATCTGCCGTGGCAGAGCGAAATCACCCGCTACACGACCCTGCTCGACCCGTCGGTGGTCGAGGGTGCGCTGAACCGCCGGGTGCCGGTGCTGCTGATGTTCCTGGCGATGGCGTTGACGGCCGTGCTGCTGATCCGGCGCCGTGCTCCGGGACTGGCCGTCGGGCCTGCCCGCCGGATGGTCGTCGTCAGCGTCCTGTGTCTCGTAGTGCTCGCGTTCACGCCGACGAAGTGGACGCATCACTTCGGCGCGCTGGCCGGATTCGGCACGCTGGTGACCGTGATGCTGGTGCACACCGTCGCGCGCGGAGCGCTGTCCTCGGTGTGGGCGCGGGCGGCGGCGCTGGGCTTGGCCGCGGCGACGACGTGGCTGGCCTGGTCCGCGCCGGACCGGTGGTGGATGCAGTCCGGCTACGACGTCCGCTGGAGCGATTCCGTGCCCTCGGTGAAGGGCGTGCGGCTGGCGGATCTGGTCCTCTGGGCCGGGCTGGCCGTCGCGCTCGGCGGCGTGCTCGCCGGGGCCTGGCTGAGCGCGAAGCGGCGGCCGGAGGCGGGGCGCGCGCCGCGCTGGCTGCCGAGGTCCGGCTGGGCGATCGTCGCGGTGGCCGCCGCGACGGTGGCGGTCGAATTGGCCGGGCAGGCGCAAGCGGTGAAACTGCGGTGGGACACCTACTCCGTCGGCCGGTCGAACCTGGCTTCGCTCGGCCTCGCGCCGGAAGCTGGCAGCGCCGGAAGCTCCTGCGGCGTCGAGGACTGGCTGGACGTCGAGCCGGACGTCGGCGCCGGGGTGCTCCGGCCGTCCGGCCCGGCCGCGGCGCAAGGGTTCGCGATGAACGCCGCGTTCCCGCCGGACTCGGCGCCGCGGACCCCGTACGGCACTGACCAGGCGCACCCGGCGTGGAGTTCCTACCGGTCGCCGTCGAGGACCGGCACGCTCACCACCGGGTGGTACGACCTGCCCGCCGACGCCGGGGCGAAGAATTCGGCTCCGGTCGTGATTTCCCATGCCGGGCAAGGGAAAGTGCAGGTGTCGGCGGAGTTCGCGAAAGCGGACGGGACCGTGCTCGCGGCGGTGAAGGCCAAAGGGGACGGCAGCGGGAAGTGGAGCGACGCGCGGTTCGATCCCCGCTGGCAGGCACCGGGGGCGCGACGGGTCCGGATCGTCGCGCGGGACGCGGACCCCGGTCCGTCCGGCTGGGTCGCGGTCACCGCACCCAGGATTCCGCGACTGGAGCCGCTGACGAAGGAGATCCCCCCGAGCGAGCCGGTGACGTTGGACTGGACCAATGCGTTCGTCGTGCCGTGCCGGACCCCGGCCTCGATGGCGGACGGCATCGTGCAGCCGGTCCGCTACCGGTTCGCCCCCGGTCCGGACGCGCAGTCGCTGGCCAGCGTCGCTTACTCCGCGGACGCCGGCGGGCCGTACGTGCCGTTGTTCGCCGACGCGAAGGCCACCGAAGTCCCGACGTACCTGCGCGGCGACAAACTGCGCGAGCCGGTCGCGGTGTACCGGTTCGACTACCCGGTCGCGATGCGGGGACTGACCGTCGAACACGGCACCCGGCCGACGTCCGGGCTGGCGAAACAGACGGCCGTGCTCGACGCGTCCCAGGGCGGCGGCGGATAGGCAAGAGGTGAAGCGCGCCGGTCCGCCGCGGTCACCGGAACGGGGGACGCTCCGGCCGGGCGGCTATTCCACAGTGGACCGAGGTGCTTACGTGGACGCGCCGGGAGCGGCCCGGCGCGGGCGCGCGAGGAGGAGCCGATGACGGCCACGGCGGAGGAGATCCGGGAAGAACCGGCGCCGGCGGCGCTGTCCCGGCGCAAGATCCACGCGGTGTTCGGCGCGGTCGTGCTCGGCATGCTGCTCGCCGCGCTGGACCAGACCATCGTCGGGACCGCGCTGCCCACCATCGTCGGCGACCTCGGCGGGGCCGGTCACCTGTCCTGGGTCGTCACCGCCTACCTGCTGGCCGAGACGATCATGACGGTCGTCGTCGGCAAGCTGGGCGACCTCTTCGGCCGCAAGCTGATGTTCCAGCTGTCGGTGATCGTGTTCGGCGTGGGCTCGTTCTTCTGCGGGTTCGCCGACAGCATGACCTGGCTGATCATCTGGCGCGCCGTGCAGGGCCTCGGCGGCGGCGGGCTGATGGTCACCTCGACCGCGCTGATCGCCGACGTCGTCCCGCTGCGCGAACGCGGCAAGTACCAGGGCGCGCTCGGTTCGGTGTTCGGCGTCGTCACGGTGGCCGGGCCGATGCTGGGCGGGCTGTTCGTCGACCACCTGTCGTGGCGCTGGGCGTTCTACGTCAACATCCCGCTCGCCGTGGTGGTGCTCGCGGTGGCCGCGTCGGCGATGCCGAGCGTGCGCGCCGCGGTCAAACCGGTGATCGACTACCTCGGCATCCTGCTGATCGGCCTCGCCGCGACCGGGCTGACGCTCGTCACGAGCTGGGGCGGCACCACGTACGCGTGGGGTTCGCCGGTGATCATCGGCATGGCCGCGGGCTCGGTGGTGCTGCTGGGCGCGTTCGTCGCGGTCGAACTGCGCGCGCCCGAGCCGATGCTGCCGATGCGGCTGTTCCGGAATCCGGTGTTCACCGTCGCCGGGATCATGAGCTTCGTCGTCGGGTTCGCGATGCTCGGCGCGCTGTCCTATCTGCCCACCTACATGCAGTACGTGCAGGGCGTCTCGGCGACGACGTCCGGCGTGCGGCTGCTGCCGATGGTGCTCGCGCTGCTGGTCGCCTCGATCCTGTCCGGCACGCTGGTGAGCCGCACCGGGAAGTACAAGATCTACCCGCTCGTCGGGTCCGCGGTGATGACGGTCGGGCTGTATCTGCTGTCGCGGCTCGGCCCGCACACCGGGTTCTGGGAATCCGCGCTCTACATGGCGGTTCTCGGGCTCGGGATCGGGTTGGGCATGCAGGTGCTGACCATCGCGGTGCAGAACACGGTGGACTACAAGGATCTCGGCGTCGCGACGTCCGGGGTGACCTTCCTGCGTTCGATCGGCAGTTCGTTCGGCGCGGCCATTTTCGGCACCATTTACGCGAATCAGCTCGGCCCGAATCTCGCCAGGGCGCTCGCGGAACATCCGCTTCCGCCGGGCGTCGACCCGAAAGCCGTGCAGGTTCCGCTGGCGCTGCACCATTTGCCCGCGACGATTTCGGAACCGGTGATTACCGCGTACGCGGATTCGCTGCACGTCGTGTTCCTTTATGCCGCGCCAGTCGGGTTGGTCGCCTTCGTGCTCGCGTTCTTCCTCAAGGAAATGCCGTTGCGGGACACCGCCCGCGCCGCCGCGCCGGACCTCGGCGACGGATTCGCGATGCCCGAAGCGCACGAACACGACCGGGAACTGGAACGGGCGATCGCGACCTTGCTGTTCCGGGAACGCCGGAAGGCCGCGCCCGCGATCGTCGCGCGGGCCGGTTCGGAGCTGGATGTCGGCGGCCTGTGGTGCGTTCTCCAGGTCCGGCTCCGGCAGCGCGCCGGGCGGCCGGCGACGCTCGAAGCGATCGGCGAGGACCACGGCGTCCCGGCACAGGTGCTCGAACCGGCGTTCGCGCGGCTGGAACTGACCGGACACCTCGACTACGCGCGGGACAGCTGGTCGCTCACCGAATCCGGCGCCCGCGAATGGGACAAGCTCGTCCGCGCGTGGCACGACTGGATCGCCGAGCGCCTCGGCGACTGGGGCGCGGGCGACCGGTCCGAACTGGACGCCGCGATCACCCGCGTGGCGACCCGGATCCTCGACCAGGGCGCGGACCGCGCCGGCGGGCGGCACGCACTGGCGTGAAATCGCGGGAAATTCGCCCGTGCGGCGGGAAACCGTTGCGAAACCGGTACCGCCGGTGCAGCGGGTGCGGAGGCGCCGACGTTTCGGACAGCCCGTTAGCATCTGCCTGTCAGACACCCTCTACTGTTCCGGGATCATGTCGGTGGATGAATCTGTGCTCACGACTTCGGACGACTCGAACAGCGCGGAAAGCGCGCGCGTTCCCGTCCGGTCCCGCCTCGCCGCGTGGCTGCCGCTGGCCGCCGCGGTGCTCGGCCTGCTCTCGTTCCTGCTCGTGCGCGGGAGCCTCACCGACGACGGGTACATCACCCTGTCGTACGCGAAGAATCTCGCGTTGCACGGAGAATGGGCGCTCGTTCCCGGTTCGGTCGCGAACTCCGCGACGTCGCCGCTCGACGTCCTGCTGCTCGGGTTCCTGACCTTCGTCACCCGGATCAGCGGCTCCGCGCACCCGGTGCTGGCGCTCGGCGCGCTCACCGTGCTGAGCAGCGCCGCGATCGGCTGGGCGTGGGCGCGGCTGACCCGCCGCTTCGGCCTGTCGCCGTGGGTCGGCGTGCTGGGCCTGCTGCTGGTGATCGCGAACCCGTTCCTGCTGTCGGCCACTGGCCTCGAGGTGCTGCTCGTCCCGACTGTCCTGCTGTGGCTCGTCGTGGCCGCGCTGGAAAAGCGCCCGGTGCTGTTCGGCGCGGTCGCCGCGCTGACCGTGTTGACCCGCCTCGACCTGGTCGTGTTCGTCCTCGTGATCGCCTTCTCCACCGCGGCGATCCGGAAGAAGTTCTGGACCGCGGTCGCCACGGCGATCGTCGTGTCCGCGCCGTGGTTCCTCACGAGCTGGTTCGCGCTCGGTTCGTTCATCCCGGACACGCTGGTGATCAAGCAGGACCAGGAAGGCCTCTTCGGCGCCTGGGGCTACTTCAGCGGCCCGATGATGTACTTCCTGTACGTGCCGTTCACCGTGATGGTCGCCTTCGCCTCGGCGCTCGTCGGCGTGACGGTGCTGCTCGGCTGGCTGGCCCTGCGCTTCGCACGCCGCTGGGACGACTTCCCGCAGCTGGCCCCGGTCGTCGCGCTCGGCGCGGGCGGCGTTGTCTACTACATCGTCTACTCGACGCTCGGCGTCGGCCCGTACCACTGGTACTACGTCACCCCGATCGTCAGCACGGCTTCGTTCGCGGTCCTGATGATCGGCGTCTGGCACGCCGAGACGAAGAAGCGGCCGAAGCTGAACCGCGTGCCGCCGCTCGTCGCGCTCGGGCTCGGCGGCGCGGTCGCGCTCGCCAACGTGGGCGTGGACCTCGCGCAGGGCGTGCCCTGGCAGTCGCCGGTCATTTTCGGCAACTGGGCGAGTTCGACCGACTACGCGCGGGTCGGCAAGGAACTCGGCACGCGGCTGCAAGGCAAGTCAGTGGCCGGGCCGGGGGAGATCGGCACGCTGGCCTACTACTGCGACTGCCAGATCCTCGACGTGTTCTCCGACCGCAGCCAGGTCACGAAGATCGTGAACAAGCGGCTCGCCGAGGATGGCTTCTTCAGCAAAACGATCCTCCGGATCAACTACCACTGGTTCCACCGGCTGCCGCTGCGCAAGCCGGACTACCGGCTGCTCTACGACAAGGGCCCGGGCAACGGTCCGGACCAGTGGACGGTCTATTCCGCGGCCAAGGGCGTCGGGCATTTCACCCTCGTGCCGTTCGACCGCTGACGCACCGGCCGATTTCCGGATACGGTCGGTTCCATGGCGAAGGGCGAGGCCGTCGAGCTCGAGGTGGGGGACCGGACGGTCCGGGTGTCCAACCCGGACCGGGTCTACTTCCCGGCGCGCGGCGAGACGAAGCTCGATCTCGTCCGCTACTACCTGTCGGTCGGCGACGGGATCGTGCGCGCCCTGCGGGAGCGGCCGTGCATGCTGCACCGGTTCCCGTCCGGGGTGACCGGGGAGAAGGTGCACCAGAAGCGGGTGCCGAACGGCGCGCCGCCGTGGCTGGAGACCGTGCGGGTGCAGTTTCCGCGCTACCACCGGCACGCGGACGAGCTGTGCGTGACCGAGCTGGCGCACGTGGCGTGGGCGGTGCAGATGTCTACTGTGGAGTTTCATCCGTGGAATTCCCGGCGCGCGGACACCGAACGGCCGGACGAATGGCGGATCGACCTCGACCCGATGCCGGAATGCGGGTTCGAGACGGTGCGCCGGGTCGCGCACGTCGCCGAGGAAATCCTCGACGAGCTGAACATCCGCGGCTGGCCGAAGACGTCCGGCGGCAGCGGGATGCACATCTACGTCCGGATCGAGCCGCGCTGGGGATTCGCGGACGTCCGCCGGGCGGCGCTCGCGTTCGCCCGCGAGGTCGAGCGGCGGGCTCCGGACGAGGTCACCACCACCTGGTGGCGCAAGGACCGCGATCCGAAGAAGCTGTTCGTGGACTACAACCAGAACGCCCGCGACCACACGATCGCCAGCGCCTATTCGGTGCGCGGCGTGCCCGAGGCGCTGGTGTCCACGCCGATCCGCTGGGACGAGGTCGACGACGTCGACCCGCACGACTGCACGATCGCGACCGTGCCCGCGCGCTTCGCCGAAATGGGCGACCTGCACGCGGGCATCGACGACGTGGCGTATTCGCTCGAGCCGTTGCTGGAGTGGGCCGACCGGGACGGGTTGGAGGCGGAGGACTCCTGAGCGAAGTCATTCGGGCGCCTGGCGTCATGGGGGAGCCCCCGCCGCGTCTCCCCGGGGACGGAGCGGAGGAGAGCACGATGGAGAGTGCCGGGCAGAACGATCCGCTTGCCGTGCTTTATCGCTTGCACCACCAGTTGCGGGTGCTGTCGCCGGTGCTGACCGTCGCGCCGGGGCGGCCGGAAACGAAAGCCATGCTGGACGGGCTCGCCGAGACCGTTTCCGAAGCCGCGGGCCTGCTCGCGACCGCGGAACCGGCCGCGCTGGCCGCGTTGCGGCAGGCGTTCGACCACGCCGGGGCGGGCCGGATCAACGAGGCGACGTCGGAGCTGATCACCGCGTACGGACGGCTGTCGGTGCTGCTGCGGAAGGACCAGCCGCGCCGGGACAGCGCGAACGAGCCGACTGTGCGGTGGCGCTCGAAGTTTTGACTCCCGTAGCGCCCGGCATGCCAGGATGGCGGGCGAGAGCCGGCTGAGCCCGGGCGGTGCGGCAGCGGGAGGACCACGTGGCCGAGCAGATCCTCGTCACCGGCGGGACCGGACAACTGGGCCGGGTGGTCGTGGAACGGCTCCGGGCCGCGGAGGTGCCGGTGCGGGCGCTGAGCCGGCGGCGACGGTCCAGCGAAGGCGTCGAATGGACGGCCGGTGACCTGCGCAATGGGCGGGGCATCGACGTCGCGGTCGCCGGGGTGAACACTGTGATCCATTGCGCGACGGACTACCGCCACGAGGTCGAGACGGTGCGCACGCTCGTGGAGGCCGCGAGGTGGAGCGGGCAGGCGCCGCATCTGGTGTACGTCTCGATCGTCGGCGTCGACAAGATCCCGATGGGCTACTACCAGGCGAAACTGGCCGCCGAGAAGGTGATCGCGGATTCCGGGATGCCGCACACGATCCTGCGGGCGACGCAGTTCCACTCTCTGGTGCGGACGATCCTCGCCGGCGCCGCGCGGCTGCCGGTCGTGCCGGTGCCGAAATTCCGGTTCCAGCCCGTCGACGTGCGCGACGTCGCGGCCCGGCTGGTCGCGCTGGCGCAGGGCGAACCGCGGGGCCGCGTCGCGGATTTCGGCGGACCGGAAGTGCGGACGACGGCGGATCTGGCGCGTGCCCTGCTCGCCGCGTCCGGGAAGGACAAACGGCTCGTTTCGGTGCCCGTGCCGGGGCGGATCGGCCGGGGCTACGCGACTGGCGCGAATCTGGCGCCGAAGCACGCCGACGGCGTGGTCACCTTCGAGCAGTATCTGGCGGAGCAGGGCAAGCCGACCGCGTTGCGGTACCGCTAGCCGGCGGCGCGACGGCGGACGGTGCGCTCCAGAATGCCGAGGGTCGCCTTGAGCGCGGACTCGGGGACGACCGGGAACGTGAGGCGCTCCTTCCACTCCTCGGAGAGCTCCGACCAGTCGTAATAGGACGTGACGCGGGTGCCGTCGTCGACAGGTTCGAGCCGGTAGCCGTAGATGTGGCGGACGTGCGGGCGGAGGCTGCCCTCGACGGTCCAGGCGATCTCCTCGTCGGGGACGAGTTTCGTGATGACGACCTCGACGTCGTACTTGCCGATGGGCCGGTCGCCGAGCGCTTCCCGGTCCATGTGGACCACGAACCGGTCTCCGGCCTGGGTGACCGGTTCGCCTTCGGCGTCCATGAGCATTCCGGAGGCGTCGATGTCGACGTGGCCCTGCGGGTCGGCGAGAACCGCGAAGACGGCGCTGGCAGGGGCGGGTATGAGCCGCGAGACCTCAAGGCGTTCGGTAGTGGTCATGTCATCGACTATAGCAAAAATAATCGATGATTTGCTCCGGGGTTAGCTTTGCACGAAGAAGTGCCAGCCGACCCACCACCAGGCCAGCACGAGCGCGATGCGGGTCGACCTCTTGCGCATCAGCGCGGAGAGCACACGCGTCAGCGGCGGGATCTTCTTGGGGAACAGATGGCTGCCCAGCCACAGCAGGATCGCGGCGGCCACGATCGCGCCGAAGCCGATTTCGGTGATCAGCCTGCTGCTCATGCCGTTCTCCTCGCCGCGGCGGCCGCGCGCAGCATCGCCAGCCCGGCGGCGACCCAGACGCCGAGCGCGAGCGCTTGGACGACGCGGTTGTCGAGCATCGGGTCGACGAGGTCGCTCATCGTCGGATGCGTGAGCGAGAGTCCGCCCGCGGCTTGTTCGTAGATGAAGGAGACTAGTTCCCAGAGGCACCAGGAGATCGCCAGCGCGACCCACAGCCAGCCTCGGCGCGGGACCGGTTGCGGCGGGAGCGAGGGGTCCCGCCATTCGACGACCAGCGCGCCGATGCCGATCGCGGAGATGGTGAGGAACATCGGGACGGTCTGGCGGCCGAAGACCAGTGCCACCAGTGCGACGGCGGCGATCAGCGAAGTGCCGGGGAGCCGGGTGGACGGGGCGAGGAGAGCGTCGGCGGTGCTGTGGCGTTCGGTGAAGAGCAGGAGGATCGCGGCGGCGAAGAAGATGACGCCGTCGGCGGGAGCGCCGCGGATCCAGTGGGCGAGGGACGCGATGAGGAGGGCGGCGATCGGGAGATCGACGGCCAGCCGGTGCGCGGGGTAGTCCGCCGCGTGCCGTTCGGATGAGCTCAAGCGACGCACCCCGTTTCATGCCGGTCCTGCTTGGAGGACAACACGAAAGGGGTCCGTTGGCTTCCCGTGCGGGCGATCTTTTCGGGGGAAGGGGCGGATTTGAGGGGGAGCGGCGGACGGGAGTCGCGGGCGAAAGCGTCAGATCGGGCGGGCTTCGTCAGCGCTGACTGGTGGATCAGCGGGGACGTCGTGGAGCACGGTCGCGAGGATCTCCGCGCCGCGCACTGCTCGGGGACCGGGGCGGTTGAAGTAGGACGGGCCGTCGAGGAGCCAGACCCGGTCGTTCCGGACGGCGGGCAGGCCGGTCCAGCCTGGCCGCGAGGTGAGGACGTCCAGTTCGGCCTCGGTGCGGTCCGGGGAGAAGCCGCAGGGGAGGACGAGCAGGACGTCCGGGCGGGCGGCGACCACAGCGTCCCACGTCATCGGCTTGGTGTGCTCGCCCGGTTCGGCGAGCAGCGGCGTGCCGCCCGCGGCGGTGATCTGCTCGGGAACCCAGTGCCCGGCGGGCCAGAGCGGGTCGAGCCATTCCAGTGCGACCACCCGCGGCCGCGGGAGTCCGGCGACCCGGGCCCGCACGGCGGCGAGCCGGGAGCGGAGTTCGGCTGCGCGGGCCGCAGCGACGTCTGGGACGCCCAGCGCGTCGCCGAGGATGGTCAGGCAGTCGAGGACTTCGTCCAGAGTGCGCGGTTCGAGGCTGAGCACGCGCGGTCCGGCGTCGAGCATCCTGACCGCCGCTGCGACGCGGGTGTAGGACACCGCGCAGACCTCGCACAGGTCTTGCGTGAGCACGAGGTCTGGCGCGAGGGCGGCCAACTGCTCCAGGTCGACGGAGTAGAGCGACGATCCTTGATGCGACGCGTCGACGGCGGTGGAGATTTCGCGGCTGGTCAGGGTGTCGGAGTCGAGGTCCGCGGCGGTCACCACCGGTACGGAGGCGACGTCGGCGGGCCAGTCGCATTCGTGGGTGCGGCCGACCAGGTCGCCCGTCTTGCCGAGGACAGCGACCAGGTCGGTGGCGGCGGGCAGCAGGGACACGATCCGCATGTGTCCCACGGTAGGTCAGGCGGCCTCGTGCAGCGCCGCCAGCAGCGAGGAAGCCCGGTGGTCGACATCCTCGGCCTGGAGTTCGTTTGTCACGAAGGAGAACGACAGGCCCCGGGCCGGCCACGCGCCGTGGCGGCCGCCTCCCGCACCGGAGTGGCCGAAGGCGGCGGGATCGGCGTCGGCGGGGCCGTAGGTGCCGATCGGGTCGGCCAGTTCGAAGCCGAGGCCGAAGCGCAGCGGGCGGTCGTTGATCGCGTCGATGCCCTCGGACCAGGTACGCGTCGCCTGGGCGAGGATGTCGTCCGGAACGAGTTTGCCGGAGCGCAGCAGGTCGTACAGGCGGGCCATCGCGGTGGCGGTGCCGACTGCGCCGCCTGCCGCCAGCGTCGCGCCGCGGTACTCCGGCGAGTTCATCGAGTCGCCGGAGTCGAGCAGGCCGCGGTACATCCGTTCGACGATCCGGCGGCGTTCCTCGTCCTGGAGGAAGGTGCTGATCCGGTAGCCGGGCGCGCGTCGCAGGGTCGCGACCGGGACGGTGGGCGGGGTGCCGAGCCGCAGGTCGAGGCCGTGCGGCTCGGCGAGGAAATCGCGGACGAGGGTGCCCAGATCCTCGCCGGTGACGCGCCGGGCCAGCTCGGTGGCGAGGTAGCCGTAGGTGAGCGCGTGGTACGCGACCTTCGTACCGGGAGTCCACAATGGACGCTGGACGGCCAGGGCATCGGCGTTCACCGCGTTGTCCAGCATGGGCAGGTCGGGCTCGACGTAGGGCAGGCCGACGGTGTGCGACAGGACCTGCGAGACGGGCACCTCCTCCTTGCCTGCCATGGAGAACTCGGGCCAGTAGCGGGCGACGCGTTCGTCCGGGTCGAGTTTTCCCCGCGCGGTCAGGATCGCCAGGACGGTCGCGACCACGCCTTTCGTGCCGCTGAACAGCACGGCGCGGGTGTCTTCGGTCCACGGCACGCCGTCCGCCGCCGAGCCGCCCCACAGCTCCACTACCGGCGCGCCGTTGCGGAACACGCTGAACGCGGCTCCGCCGGTGGTCGCTTCGATGATGTCGCCGAACGCTTCCCGCACGCCCTCATAGCCGGGCTTTACCGCTCCGTGCACAGTCATGACCGGCTCCTCACAGCCTCGGCGTCGTAGCGAGAAGTTCGCTGGTGTACTCGTGTGACGGGGAGCTCAGCACCGATTCGACGGTGCCTTCCTCGACGATCTCGCCGCCGCGCAGGACCGCGATCCGGTCCGCCACCTCCGGGGCGAGGGCGATGTTGTGCGTCACGAACAGCATCGCCATGCCGAGTTCCCGGCGCAGTTCGCCGAGCAGCTCCACGATGGTGGCCTGCACGGACACGTCCAACGCCGACGTGACCTCGTCGCACACGAGGACGTCCGGCGTGGTGACGAGCGCGCGGGCGATCGCGGCGCGTTGCCGTTCGCCGCCGCTGAGCTGGTCGGGCAGCCGGTTCGCGAGGTCTTGCCGAAGGCGGACCCGATCCAACGTCTCGGCGACGCGCTTCCGCCGCTCGGTGCGGGAGAGAGAAGTCAAGCGCACCAACGGAACCTCGATCGACTGCGCGATCGTCTTGCGCGGGTTCAGCGACGAGAACGGGCTCTGGAAAACGTACTGGATCCGCCGGAGCTCATCAGTGCTGCGCTGCCGGGCGGCTGGGGCCAGCGGAGTGCCTTCGAGCGCGACGGTGCCGGTGAAACCCCGATTCAGTCCGGCGATGCACTGCGACAGCGTGGTTTTCCCGGAGCCGGATTCGCCGAGCAGCATCACGCTTTCCCCGCGCGTCACGGCGAGATCGATGCCGCGCAACACCTTCTGCTGCCCGTAGGCCAACCGGATGTCGCGCGCGGCGAGCACGGCGTCGTCCGGCGGGGGAGCAGCGGCGGGTTCTGCACCAAGGTCTGGCACCGCTGCGAGAAGCCGCTTCGTGTACGCGTGTTTCGGCCGCCGCAGCACTTCCTCGGCGACGCCGCATTCGACCAGATCTCCCTGGTACATCACGGCAACGCGGTCGGCAAGCTGCGCCACCACGGCGAGGTCGTGCGTGATGTAGAGCGCCGCGACTCCGTGTTCGGAGGTCAACTGCCGGACGGTTTCCAGCACCAGCGCCTGGGTCTTCACATCGAGCCCGGTGGTCGGTTCGTCCAGCACCACGACGCTCGGGCGGCAGGCGAAAGCCATCGCGATGCCGACCCGCTGCTGTTGCCCGCCGGACAGCTGATGCGGGTATCGCCGCTGGTAGGCCTCGTCGGACGGCAGCCCGACCTCGGCGAGCACCTCGGCCACCCGCTCGTCCGCGGAACCCGGATACCCGTGCGTTTCCAGCACTTCGGCGATCTGCCGGCCGACCCGCAGCGCGGGGTTGAGCGACAACGCCGGGTCCTGCGGGATGTACGCGACGGCGCTGCCCCGCAGCTGGCGGCGCGCGGCGTCGTCGAGCGTCAGGACGTCAACGGGTTCGCCGTCGCGCGGATGGAGCACCACCTTGCCGCCGCCGGACACCAGCCCGCGCCGGAAATGGCCGAGCGCGGCCAATCCGGCGGTCGTCTTGCCGGAGCCGGATTCGCCGACGAGCGCGAGGACCTCGCCGGGCGCGATCTCGTAGGACACCGAATGCAGCACCGGACGGCCCGCGGTCGTGCGCACGGCCAGTCCGGTCACCTCCAGAGCGGTCGTCATGCCCGTCCCTCCCGGGTCCGCCCGGCCGCGGCCGAGGCGAGCGAGTCGGCGACGAGGTTCGTGCCGACGGCCAGCACCGCGATCGCGGCCACCGGGAGCAGCACGCCCCACGGCTGCACGACGAGCGCGATCCGGTTCTCGTTGATCATCAGGCCCCAGTCCGCGGTCGGCGGCTGGATGCCGAGCCCCAGGAACGACAGCGAGGCGATGTAGCCGATCGAGTAGGTCAGCCGCAGGCCCAGCTCCACCATCAGCGGGCCGGTGATGTTCGGCAGGATCTCGCGCAGCAGGATCCGGCTGCGCGGGACCGCGTACATCTCGGCGGCGCGGATGTAGTCGTGATTGCGGACCGAGACGGTGGCCTGGCGGGCGACCCGTGCGGTCCGCGGTGCGTGCGTCAGCCCGATGACCAGCACCAGCAACCAGCCCTTCGGGCCGATGACTGCGATCGCCAGCAACGCGATGACGAGCTGCGGAAACGACAGCAGCACGTCGTTGCCGCGCATCAGCAGGCTGTCCAGCCAGCCGCCGCCGTATCCGGCGATCATGCCGAGCAGCGCGCCCAGCACGATGCCGAGTGCGGTGGCGAGGACGGCGTACAGCAGCAGCGTGGTGCCGCCCGCGAGGAAGCGGGTGAGGACGTCGCGGCCCAGGCCGTCGGTGCCCATCAGACCGTCGGGCTTGAACGGTTTCCCGGCGAAGTCGGTGGTGGTGTGGCCGGTGATGATCGGCCCGAGCCACGGGCCGAGCAACGCCACGAGAACGACGACTCCGGCCAGTACGGTGCCGACTTTGGCCTGCGGGAACGCCCACGCGGTGCGGATCAGCCCGGCCGCGCGCGGCGGCGTTTCGGGGACGGCGGGGACCACCTGTTCTTCTTCGACCGCGGTCATCGCACTGCCTCCGTCCGGAGCTTGGGATCGGCGAGGATGCCGATCACGTCGGCCAGCAGGTTCACCACGATGTAAACCGCGGCGATCAGCAGCGTCACCGCCTGGACCACGGCGACGTCGCGTTTGCCGACCGCGTCGATCAGCGCCTGGCCGATGCCGGGGTAGCGGAACAGGAATTCGACCACCACGACGCCGCCGGCCAGCCACGCCAGCTGGATCGCGACGACCTGCGCGACCGGGCCGACCGCGTGCGGCAAGGCGTGCCGCAGCAGCACCGTCCGCTCGCGCATTCCCTTGAGCCGGGCCATTTCCACGTAGCCGGAGTCGAGGACTTCGTTCATCGTCGCGCGCATCATCCGCGTGATGTACGGCGTCACAACGAGCACGAGAGTGAGCACTGGCAGGACAAGCTGGCTGGGTTGGGCCCATACCGCTTCGCCTGGTGGCGTGAGCGTGACTGACGGCAGAAAGCGGAACACTGTGGTCGCGAAGAGAACGATGAGCGCCACGCCGATGACGAACTCCGGCAGCGCGGCGATCACCAGGCTGATTCCGGACACCACCTGGTCGCTGGCGCGGCCGCGGCGCATCGCGCTCCACGTGCCGAGCGCGAGCCCGAGCGGGGTGGCGATCACCGCGGCGAGCACGAGCAGCACCAGCGAGGCCGACACCCGGTCCGCCAGCAGCGTCGTGACCGGGCCCTGGGTCGAGGTCGAAGTGCCGAGATCGCCGGTGAACAGACCGCCGAGCCAGGAGAGGTAGCGCTGCCAGACCGGTTCGTCGAGGTGCAGCGTGTGCTGCAGCGCGGCGATCCGCTCCGGAGTCGCCTGCTGGCCGAGGATGGCCCGGGCCGGATCGCCCGGCAGCAGCAGCGTCGCGACGAACACCAGCAGGGTGACCAGCCACAGCACCACGAGGCTCACGAGAAGCCGTTTGAGGATCAGCCTGGTCATGCCGCACCTCCTTCCGCCGTGCCGAGCCAGACCTGCCGGAACTGGTAGCCCGACAGCGAGATCCCGGTGCGGTCCGGCACGAAACCGGCCACATAGGACTGATAGGCGTCGACCTGGTCGACGAAGCCCCACACGATCAGGCCGCCGCGTTCGTACTCGATTTGCTGCGCCTTTTGAAGCAGCCCAGTGCGCGCTTTCGGATCCACGGTGGCACTCGCCCGCGTGACGAGGTCGGTGAATTCCGGGTCGTTCCAATGGGTTTCGTTGTATGGCGCTTTCGGCAGCGAGCCGGACGCGACCTGCGGCAGGTAGTTGCGCGTGTACCAGAAGTCCTGCGCGAAATCCCAGGACAGGTAGTTCTCGCCGTAGAACGTGGTGGTGTCGATCTTCCGGATCCGCACGTTCACGCCCGCGGCCTTGGCCTGCTGCTGGAACACCTGCGCGGCCTCGACCGCACCGGCCTGGATCGGCGCGGTGACCAGTTCGATGTCGAGGTTCGGCTTGCCCGCTTCGGCGAGCAGCCGTTTCGCCTCGGCGATGTTCTGCTTCCGTTGCGGCAGCTGCCGGTTGTACGCGGGGTCGAAGGGCGCGTACAGGTCGTTGCCGACCCGGCCCTGCCCGCTGAGCACCTGGTTGATCATCTGCTCGCGGTCGACCACCAGGCGCAGCGCCTGGCGCACGCGGACATCGTTGAACGGCGGGCGGTCGACCCGCATGGTGAACGGCAGCCACGTCCCGGTTTCCGACCGCAGCACCTGGACGCGCGGGTCGCTGCGGAGCACGTCCACGAGCGCCACGGGAACCTGGTCGATGGCGTCCACTTGGGACGAGAGGAGGGCGTTGATCCGGGCGTCGTCGTCGGAGAAGTTGATGAGCGACAACCGGTCGAGATACGGCTCGCCCGGCCGCCAGTAGTGCTCGTTGCGCACGAAGGTGCTCTGCAGGCCCGCGGTGAACGTGTCGGCCTTGAACGGTCCGGTGCCGATTGGCCGCTTGACGTCGAAGTCGGCCGGGACGATGCCGAGGCTGTACTGGCCGAGCAGGTCGTCGAAGCCGGAATTCGGTGAGGTGAGGCGGAATTCGACGGTGCGGTCGCCGGTGGCGACGACCTCGCCGAGCATGGTCAGCCCGGCCGCGCCGCTCTTCGGGTCCTTCGGGTCGGTGATCCGGCGGAAGGTCGCGACGACGTCGGCCGGGGTCACCGGGCGGCCGTCGTGGAAGCGGATGCCGGAGCGGAGCACGGCGGTCCAGGTGCGCGCGTCCGGCGAGGACTTCAGCGATTCGGCGACCAGCATCTGGAGCCGGTAGTCGTGATCGCGCAGCAGGAGCGGCTCGTAGAGGTTGAGGACCCGCGCGATGTCCGGGTTGGTGGCCGGGATGTGCGGGTCGAGCGTGTCGGACGCGCCTCCGCCGGTGACGCCGACGCGGAGGGTGCCGCCTCGTTTGGGCGGCCCGGAGGGGACGGCTGCGGCGACGGTGGAGCCGCAGGCGGCCAGCAGGGGAGCGGTGCCGGCGAGCGTGGCGCCGGCGAGCGCGGCGGTGAGGAATCGGCGGCGGGAAACGTCGGTCGGTTTACATCGGGCTTCCATGGGTGACTTTCGAGCGGGTGTCGTGAGTGGCAATCCCGGTTAGCACCGGGATTGCCAC
>NZ_JBSFNS010000130.1:0-19726 GCF_053587275.1 Amycolatopsis sp. NPDC003676 | reverse complement strand
CGGCACGTGCCGTTGCCAGCTGTTCGCGCATCAGCTGCAGCTGTTCCTGCGCGGAAACGGACTGCGTCCGCAGCGCGATGGCACTGTTGCTGGCTTCTGTTCCGGCTGCGAGAAGTTCGTTGTGGCAGGTCGCCGCATCGAAGGCCTTCCGGCGAGCGGACTCGGTCTGTTTGCGGGCGTCGAGTTCGGCCGCCACGGCCGTGACGAGATCGGCCGGCCTCTCGGCGGCGGCGGTATAGCTGCTGATGCGGGCGGAAAGGCGGACCTGGTCGCTGCGGATGTCGTCGAGCAACCGGTTGTCCAGTACCAGTTTCAACGCCTGTTCGGCCGTGAGCCGGTCGCTTTCCACGGCACGGCGCTTGGCCATTGCACTGCGCGCTTCGACGATCCCCTCGACAGCCGCATCGGAACAGCAGCGCCGAAATTCGGCCTCGGCTTTGTCGGCTGCGAGTTTGAGGTCCTGACCATTTCCCAGCCCCACGCGGAGTACTGCTTGCCTGGGGAAGATGAGCTCGAGCGTGTCGGTGATTGATTCGGACCGCACCTGGCCGGCTTCGACCGTAGCCTGCTCCCCGTTCAGGGAGACGTCGAGCCGCGAGAGTGCTTCGATTTCCAGCGTCGGGGCACCAGCTTCGAGGACCGCGCGTGCTTCCCGCCATGCGGCGTATGCGGCTTCGAGGACCTCGAAGCCGGGCTGGTCCAGGGCGCAGACAGCCAGGAAGGCTTCCGCGGAGTTCCGCTGCCTGATCGCCTCCTCGGCTCGTGATACACGCCGCACGAGGTCGTCGAATTCCGCTTTGTCGCGGAGATACCGGACATGGTCGGCGGCTCGACGTTCCTCACCTTCGGCTTGCTCCGCTTCCTGGGCGGCGGCGTTCACCGCGGACTCGGCGGCTCGGGTCTGCGCCTTCGCCGCATCCGCGGTGGCCTGCGCCTGCTCGGCTTCTTCACCGATCTTCGCAGCCATACGTTCTTGAGCAGCCACGGCAGACACGAGTTCGCGCCGCGTGGTTACGGCAGCTTCGGCTGCGTCGGTTTCCGCTGACACGACAGTGTGCCGGCTGGACAACGTTTCGACGAGGGCTCGCCGCTCGTCCAGTGCACGCTGGCGTTCGACCCACTTTCCCAGTTCTTCCTGCTGTTCAACCAACTCGGCAGCGAGGCCAGTCAGCTCGCGGGTCAGTTCGGCATGCCGTTCCACGTCCCGCTCGACTTCGCGCAGGGACTCTTCTTCGGCTGCAGCCGCTCGCCTGGTCTCGTCGCGTTGCTCAGCGGCGGCTTTCAACTCGGCCCTCGCCTTGCCTCCCGGCGTGTAGTACTGCAGATACTCCCGTTCGACCCGCTCGAAGAGCGAGGACTCGCTGCCGGTCTCCCGTGCGCCGCTGGCCGCCGCGTCCAGCGCGCGCACCAGAGCGTCGTTGCCGCCCAGCGCGCTCTGGCTGATCGGCTCGTTCTGCGCGACCCGCATTGCGGCCCACAAGGCGTCATCGAGCGTTTCCTTGACCATCTGCTGCACCCGGTCGTGAGCCTCCCTTCCGACCAGATCGGCGGGCGCGGGCTCGATCATGCGCAACGTGGTTCGAGGGTGTTTGCACCAGCGCTTGCCGAAAACGAACCGGTACTCGCCGGTGGTGATCTCGGCTTCGACTTCCGGTCCGGCATCGACGTTTCTCGGCCGGACGGCGAGCACCTGGCTGCTTTTGGACGCATCCGGGTGCTTGAGCAGCAGGTCGATTGCCTCGATCATGCTGGACTTGCCCGCTTCGTTCACGCCTTCGACGACGGTGACCCCGGACTCGGCGAACTCGACCCGGCGGTCTGCGACGCCGCGGAAGTTCCGCAAGTGGACGTAGTGGATCTTCATGCTTCGCTCCTGACGAATCGGTAGAGCAGGCTGAGTGCGTCTTGTGCGGCGGGATTCCCGGCGGCCGCGCCGACGAGCTCGGTCATGGCGGTCGCCGCGAATCCCGTCAGGCCGAGTTCCGTGAAGTCCTGGTCGCTGGCTAGCACGGCAAGATCGGAGCGTCGCCCGGGAACCTCGAGCGACGCGAAGACCTCTCGGTGCTTCTCGATCAGGTCCTCGAGCTGTGCGTGCGCGCCGACGCTGAGGGTCCCGACCAGCCCGAGCTTCAGGATCGTGCGGTCCTTGTCCGGAAAACCGGCCAGCCAGCGGCCGAACTCCTCGACGTCGGCCGCGGTGTTGAGATGCCGTTCTGCCGCGAGGAAGGACCACGTGCCGGTCCGGTGGCTCGTGACCTTGGCGTCGAGGTCGAGGTCGACGACGAGGACGTTGCCCGGATCCGTCTCGGTGAAATCGGTCGGCTCGGGCGCGCCGGAGTACCAGATCGGCAGGCCGTCGATCTGCGTTGCGGAGTGGCGGTCGCCGAGCGCGACGTAGTGAATCCGCCCGTCCGACAACGCCTCGGCCAATGGTCCGACGCGGATCGTCGCCGGATTTCCCGGGTCCGGGCTGAGGGAATCGACTGCGCCGTGCCCGACGAGGATCCGTCGGACGCCGGGCCGTGCCGTCAGCGTCGCGCACTGGTCGCCGGGAAGGTCCGAGAGCGGATGCTTGACCTTCAACGGCGCCGCGACCAGCTCGAGTCCCGGCGCGACCTCGTGGACGCCGGGCTCCGCCAGGACGTGCACGTTCGGCGGGCAGCCGCGGGTGAACGTCGCCGAGCGGTACACGGACCCGGCGTCGATCGTGTCATGGTTGCCCGGCAGCAGATAGACCGGGACCGGAATCGACCGCATCGCCTCGAGCGCGCGTCCGACGACCTGTGGGCTGAGCAGGTTTGCGTCGAAGACGTCGCCGCAGACGACGACGAACGCGCACTCCTGCTCGGCGGCGATCTTCCCGATCTCCCGAATGGCCGCGAGGCGGGCGTCGGAGAACCGGGCTTGTGCTTCGGAGGAAAGGAAATGCCGGGTCATGCCGAGCTGCCAGTCGGCGGTGTGCAAGAAACGCATGGTTGCCTCCATGAGGTTGGTGGGGTCAGCGCCGGGCGGAAAGCCGGCGGCGGAGCTTGGCGAGGGCACGGTGCTGCGCGACCCGCACGGCACCGGGCGTTGAGGACAGGAGTTCCGCGACCTGCTCGGAGGTCATTTCGCCGATCACGCGGTGGACGAGGATTTCCTGGTGCGCGTCCGGCAGAGTGCTGAGCAGTTCCTGCGTCATGTGCCGCAGTTCTGCTTGCAGCACCGCCTGTTCCGGGCTGTCGCCGTCGTCCGTCAGTTCGGGGATTTCCGCGAGTGCAGTGGAGCGGTCGCGTCGCCGCTTCCGGTGGAAATCAGCGACCTTGTGGGCCGCAATGCCGAAGGCGAAGGCGAGGAAGGTGCCGCCGGTTTCGCGGTAGGAGGGGAGCGCCGTGAACACTGCGAGCAGTACGTCCTGTGCGACGTCGTCGGCTGAGGCGTAGCCCTGACGTGCCGAGTTGATCCGAGCCCGGCAGTAGCGGACGACCTTCGGCTGGATCGCAGCCAGCAGCGTGGCGATCGCTTCTTGATCGCCTGCGCCCGCGGCTTTGGCGACCGGTCCCAGGTCGGTGGTGGGTTCTGTCATCACGAGCATGTCGTCAGCGCTCGCTCGTTTCGCGGACAGCTGCCGACTTAGTGCCGAGCAGGTTTGCGGGGAACACGTCGCGGGGCGAGAAACACATGGCTTACCTCCTTGGTTCTGCGCGTTGGCCAGGGCTGCGCCGCGGCGGTTCAAAAGCCTCTTTGGCAGCGCCGTGAAGCACTGCGGTTGGCGACAGAGTCAATGAGAGCATCGCCTGTGAACGATGTCAACAGTCGCCAGTGGGGTGTGGTAGGTTCACTGGCAAGTCGACTGAGGAGGGATGCATGGCTGACGAGTCCGAGGTGACGGCGTCCGAGATCGCCCGGCTCGCCGGTGTGGGCCGCGCCGCGGTGAGCAACTGGCGGAAGCGGTTCACCGACTTCCCCCAGCCAATCGACGGGACGGACACCAGTCCGCGCTTCCGGTCGGCGGAGATCCTTGCTTGGCTCGAGTACCAGGGAAAACTTGGCGCTGAATCGGCCCGCGAGCTGGTCTGGCAGCGGCTTGCCGCCTCCGGCTCCGATTCGGTCGTAGACCGAGTCGCGGCCGCGGGCGAGTACCTGGCGGGCCGGCAGCCGGCCACGGAATTGGGCAAACGCACCCGGGAAGCGTTGGACGCGCTCGCCGCCGACGGGGGAGCGGAGTCCGCGTTCGACGAGCTGTGCGGACGGTTCGTTGCCGCCAACTGGCGAACGATGGCAGTGACCACGCCGGAACTTGCCGAGTTCATGGTCGGTCTGGCCGCTCCGCTCGGCGGCTCGATGTTCGACCCCGCGTGCGGCCTGGGCTCGGTGTTACGGGCTGCGGCGCAAGCGAAATCCGGCATCGCGGTCTTGGGGCAGGAGTTCGACGCGCCGCTCGCGCGCCTTGCCGCTGTGCGGCTCGCATTCAGCGGCGCAGACTCCACGATTGAAACCGGCGACTCGCTCCGTCGCGACGCCTTCCCCGAGCTGCGCGCTGACGCGGTGGTCTGCAACCCTCCTTTCAACGACCGCAACTGGGGTGCGGAGGAACTGGCCTACGACCAACGCTGGGCCTTCGGGCTCCCTCCGAAAGGCGAATCGGAGTTGGCCTGGGTGCAGCACTGTCTCGCCCATCTGCGCCCCGGCGGGCGGGCCGTGCTGTTGATGCCGCCTGCCACCGCGTCACGGCGGTCGGGCCGGCCCATTCGTGCCGAGCTCCTCCGTCGAGGTGCGGTGCGGGCGGTCATCCAGCTTCCAGCGGGCGCGGCGCCACCGCTGGGACTATCGCTGCAGCTGTGGGTCCTGGAGCAGCCTGCAGAGCAGATGCCGGACGCTCGCGTGCTGTTCGTCGACGGTACGGCTGGACTGGCTCAGCGCATCGACGAGGTCGGTTGGCCGGCTCTGCGGGAACGGGTAGATCCGGTCTGGGCGAGCTTCGTGGCCGACTCTGGAACGGTCGCTGAGGAGTCGGGCCGACACACGGTGCGGTCGGTGATCGATCTTCTTGACGACGAGGTCGATCTGACCCCCGCGCGATACCTGCGCGCGGCCGCGGAGCTGGATGTCACGGCTTTGCGCACCACTCAGCGTTCGTTTGCCCAGCTTCTCGCTGAGCTTGCCGAGCTTCTGCCGGACGTGCAGCCGGCGATTGCGGACACCAGTCCGAAGGCCACAGTTTCGATCGGCGAGCTGCAACGCTCCGGGGCGGTGAGCCTCCGGCAGCAGACGGCGCGTGTGGAGGTGCAGTCCGGCGGTGAGGGGCTGCCTGTCTACACCGCGCGCGACATCATTTCGGGTGAACCGCCCGTCGGTCGTATCGCAGCTGATGCGGAGTGCATCTCCGTTCTCCCCGGTGACGTCCTTGTGCCGACGGTCTTGACGAGTGCGGCCGCTGTGGTCGTCGCCGAGGCGGGCGCTGCCCTGGGGCCGCACGTGCAGCTATTGCGGCCGGACCCAGGTCAGATCGACCCGTGGTTTCTCGCCGGTTTTCTCCGCAGCCGAGGCTCGCTGCGGTTCGCGTCGACGATGTCCGGCACGCGCCGCATCGATGTCCGCCGGGTCGAAGTACCTCGCGTACCTATCGCTGAACAGCGAAAATATGCTGCCGCATTCGAGCTGCTCGCCCGCTTCGACGGGACCCTGGCCCAGGCCTCGAAGCTGGGCCGCGAGCTGGCGCAATCCTTGACCGACGGCCTCGCAGCCGGCGCACTGACCCCGGCCGAGCGCCCGGACCGGAAACCTGCAACATGATGACGATGCGCGACGACAGGTATACAGACATGTCCATGACGACGAGCACCACCCCGAGGGGACGTAAGTGAGCAGCAAACACACCGAGCTGGCCGGATTCATCTGGTCGGTGGCCGACTTGTTGCGCGGCGACTACAAGCAGTCCGAGTACGGGAAGGTGATCCTGCCGTTCACTGTCCTGCGTCGATTGGACTGCGTACTCGCCCCGGCTCGCGAGGCTGTCCTGGCTGAGCAGGAGAAGCTGAAGCAGCAGGGCATCCAGAACATGGACGGCATGTTGAAGCGAGCCGCGGGCGGCCTGAGCTTCGTCAACACCAGCAAGCTCGACTTCGCGGCTTCCGTGCGCGACCAGGACAACGTCGCGAAGAACCTCCGCTCGTATATCCGCGGGTTTACCGCTAACGCGCAAGAGATCTTCGACTCCTACGAGTTCGACGTCCAGCTCGCGCGGCTCGACAACGCCGACCTCATTTACCAGGTCGCCAGCAAGTTCGCGGAGATCGACCTGAGCCCGGACGTGGTGGACAACCATCAGATGGGTTACCTGTTCGAAGAACTCATCCGTCGGTTCTCGGAAATCTCGAACGAGACGGCTGGCGAGCACTTCACCCCGCGCGAGGTCATCAAACTGATGGTGAACTTGCTCCTCGCGCCGGACACCGGCGATCTCGTCACGCCCGGCGTGGTCAAGACGGTGCTCGACCCGGCTTGCGGTACCGGCGGCATGCTTACTGCGGCAGAGGAGTTCATCCTCGACCACAACCCGGACGCCACCGTAAAGGTCTATGGCCAGGAGCTCAACGCCGAGTCCTACGCGATTTGCCGCTCCGACATGATGATCAAGGGCGAGGACGCGGACAACATCAAGTTCGGCAACTCCTTCAGCCACGACAAGCACACCGGTCGGCGGTTCAATTATCTGCTCGCGAACCCGCCGTTCGGGGTGGAGTGGAAGAAGGTCAAGGACGACGTCGAGAAGGAAGCCAAGATCGGCTTCGCCGGCCGGTTCGGTGCCGGCCTGCCGCGGATCAATGACGGTTCGCTGTTGTTCCTGCAGCACATGATCCACCACATGAAGCGGCCAGACGAGGGCGGCAGCCGGCTTGCAATCGTCTTCAACGGCAGCCCGTTGTTCACTGGTGCCGCTGGTTCCGGCGAGTCGGAGATCCGGCGGTGGGTCCTCGAGAACGATCTTCTCGAGGCGATCGTCGCGTTGCCGGATCAGCTGTTCTACAACACCGGGATTTCGACGTACTTCTGGATTCTCAGCAACCGCAAGGACGCGGCGCACAAGGGCAAGGTGATCCTGCTCGACGCCCGCGAGTACTGGTCCAAGATGCGGAAGTCGCTGGGTGACAAGCGAAAGTTTGTGCCGGACGACAAGATCGCTGAGCTGACTTCTCTGTATGGAGAGGCGCTCGTGGCGGCTGAGGATTCGGCACATCCGTTGCATGGCAAGGTGAAGGTCTTCCAGACCACGGACTTCGGCTACCAGCGCATCACCGTCGAACGGCCGTTGAAGCTGCGTTTCGAGGTGACCGAGGATGCGCTGGCGGAGCTGGAAGTGGCCAAGCCGCTCGCCAAGTATGAGGGTCGGGCTGCGTTGCTTGCCGACTTGCGGACGTTGGTCGGCCAGCCTGTTGTGTGGAGGAAGCAGGACTTCACGAAGCTGTTGTCGGAGGCTCTTTCCGGTGGTCTTTCGGCGTTGCCGGCTCCGGTAAAGAAAGCGGTGTGGGCGGCGGTTTCGGTGTCGGATCCTGAGGGTGAGGTGCAGCTCGACAAGCACGGCTCGCCGTTGCCTGACCCGGATCTGCGGGACAATGAGAACGTGCCGTTGTTGGAAGACATTCACGAGTATCTGGTACGGGAAGTCCTTCCGCATGTGCCGGACGCGTGGATCGACGAGAGCAAGACAAAGGTAGCGTATGAGATCCCGTTCACTCGATATTTCTATGTGTATAGGCCGCCGCGACCGCTTGCGGACATTAACGCCGAGTTGAGGGAGGTGGAGGCCGAAATCCAGCGTCTCCTGAGCGAGGTGACAGAGTGATCCATGTCAAGGAAAGTGGTCTTGGGTGGACGCCGTCGATCCCAGCCCATTGGCGAGTTGTGCCTCTTCGCTACTTTGCGAAGGTTGGAACAGGTCATACGCCTGATCGCAACAATTCCGACTACTGGACGAATTGCGACATTCCATGGGTTACTACGCCAGACGTTACAAAGCGGCCTGAAGCTCTTACTCCTCTTTTGGATACCGAGCAGAAGATTAGTGCTCTAGGCATGGCTCACAGCGCAGCTGAGCTCCATCCAGCTAATACGGTTATGTTGTCTCGAACTGCATCGGTCGGGTACAGCGTGTTGATCGGTAAGCCGATGGCGACAACCCAGGCCTTCGTGACCTGGAGCCCTGGGTCAAGTTTGGATTCACGTTATCTTCTGCTTGTTCTCCGTGCAATGCATCAGGAATGGGATCGCCTGGCTTATGGCTCGACTCATCGAACTATCTACATGCCTGACCTGGAGTCGCTCAGGATCCCTTTGCCTCCGTTGGAAGAGCAGCGGCGCATCGCCGACTTCCTCGACGCAGAGACAGGTCGCATGCGAGAAGTCGAAGGCGTCCTTCGGCGGACGCATGTCGTTCTCAACGAGAGAGCGTCGGCGATCCTTGATTCCACGGTTGCCGGGCGATTAGTCTCAGGCTCGAGAGTTTGCCACCCAATGTATGGTGATTTTCCCGAATCTTGGGACTTCGCACCCTTGCGAAAGTTGGTCCCGCGCGTTGGGGTTGGAGTAGTGGTAGATCCGTCATCTTACTTCTCCGAGGAGGGGGTTCCGTTTCTTCACGGATCGAACGTGAGAGAGTTTTCGATCGATCTAGATGGAGTGAAGCGAATTTCTGAATCGAACAGTCGGAGACTGTGGCGTTCCCGGCTGGAAACGGGCGATGTCGTTGTAGTTCGTGCTGGTTACCCTGGTCGGGCTGCCGTCGTTCCAGGGCAACTTGATGGAGCGAACTGTGCATCGATACTCATAGTCAAAAAAGGTAATCGTCTTCTCCCTGGGTTTCTTGCAGCAGTATTGAATAGTCCCCTCGGGAAAGCTCAAGTTGATCAGGTTCGATATGGGGCTGCACAAGAGCAAATCAACGTAGGTCATATCGTTGAGTTCTTGATACCGACTCCCTCGATGGATGAGCAGCAGAAGTTGGTAAAATGGATGGACCTCAAAATATCTGAGGTCGACAAAATTCGGCAAGTAATTAATCGGCAGATCGACCTTCTTGCCGAGCGGCGTCAGGCGTTGATCACCGCAGCCGTCACCGGTCAGCTGGACGTAACAACAGCTCGTTGCGGCGTCAGGGCGTAACACCATGGCCGCGGAGGGGGAGACGCGATGACCGGCGGATACCCGTCACCACCGCAACCCGGCGCACCGTCCAGCCGGGCCAAACCGGCGGACCAGGCACGGCAGCTCATCGCGACGCTGGCCGACCTGGTCCACCGCGGCGGGCAACTGCTGCAACTCCCGGAAGCCCTACGGGCGAGCGCACGCCAGCAAACCGACATGCTCGCCAACGAGCAGCTGCTCAACCTGCTGCGCAAACGCCCGGTCGCCGACCTCCGTGACCTGATGAGCCGAGGCACCCGGCTGGGGAGCCTGGAGGCCGGCGGTTACCGAACCGTCGCGGACGTTCTCCAGGCGCACCCCGCGCAATTGGAGCGGGTTCCCGGCGTCGGCAGTCACACTGTGCAAGAAGTCGTTGCCGCCGCAGGAAAACTCGCCGACCAACTCCGTAAGGAGTCCCGCGTCCGGCTTGATCCCCGAGCCAAACCCATCGGCCACGCCCAGCTGCTGGCTACGTTGGCCGCAGCGCGGCACGCAGACAGTGCGGCATCGGCGCTGCGCAGCCCGATCGCGCAGCTTCAGCAACAGACGACGCCGCTGCTGGCGCAAGCCGAACGCGCCACCAGCGCATGGCGGATGACGTTCGCAGGGCGGCAGAAGAAGGAGGCCGCCCGGGCAGCGCTCGTGCAGCTGCAGGCGATCATGGCCGACCCAGCCATCGTCGCGTTGCGGCACACGGTCTACAGCGCCGAACAAGCCACCGAACCACGCAACTACCATCCCGATCAGCTCTGGCGGGACTACGAAGTCGACGCCGCGGCATTCAACGCGCTGCTGTCGACAGTCGGCGGTGCCGGGCAAGTCGACGACCGCGAGGCGGCTGAAGGCTTCATCGGGCCGGAACTTCGCCAGAAGATCTCCGCCGAGCCGCTCGACACCAGCCTGCTCAACACGACTCTCCGGGAGTACCAGGCGTTCGGCGCGAAGTACGCTATTCACCAGCAGCGCTCGATCCTGGGCGACGAGATGGGCCTCGGCAAGACGGTCGAGGCGCTGGCCGTGTTCGCGCACATGGCTGCCAAGGGGCAGCATCGCTTCATGGTGATCTGCCCCGCGAGCGTGCAGATCAACTGGATGAAGGAGATCGAGCGGCACATCGACCTGGCCTCGTATCTGGTGCACGGCCGCGATCGGGAGTTCAACGGGAAGGAATGGCTTCGTCGGGGCGGGGTGGCAGTCACGACGTTCGGCACGGTCAGCACGTTGGAGTTCCTCAAAGACGCCGACATCGCGATGTTGGTCGTCGATGAAGCCCATTACGTCAAGAACCCCGACGCAAAGCGTTCCCAGGCGGTCGCGAAGGTGCTGAAGCGTGCTCAGCGCGCCTTGTTCCTCACCGGTACCCCGATGGAGAACCGAGTGGAGGAGTTTCGCAATCTTGTCGGCTACCTCCAGCCGCGAGTTGCCAGTCGGGTCAGTACCGCGGACGCCGTCGTGGGGGCGAAGGCGTTCCGCCGCGCGGTCGCGCCTGTATACCTGCGACGCAACCAGGAAGACGTGCTGACCGAGCTTCCGGACAAGATCGAAGTCGAGGACTGGGTACAGCTCACCCGTCAGGATGAGGTCGCTTACCGAGACGCGGTGCAAGAGCGGAACCTCATGCACATGCGTCGCGCGGCCTTCGAATCTTCGGATTCGGCGAAGCTGGAGCGCATTCGGGAGATCGTCGAGGAGGCCGTCGCGGACGGGCGCAAGGTGATTGTCTTCTCGTATTTTCTTGACGTTTTGGGCACGATCCACCGCGCGCTGGGGGAGTCGGCGATGGGGCCGCTGACCGGATCGGTGCCGGCTCCGGTGCGGCAGCACATGGTCGAGGCCCTCACTCGGCATGCGGGTGGCGCAGTGCTGCTGGCGCAGATCGAGGCCGGCGGGGTCGGGCTGAACGTCCAGGCTGCTTCTGTCGTGGTGATCACCGAGCCGCAGTGGAAGCCGAGCATCGAGGAACAGGCGATCGCCCGCGCTTACCGGATGGGCCAGATCCACACCGTGCAGGTTCACCGGGTGCTGGCAAAGGGCAGCGTCGACGAAAGGATTCGCGAGATCCAGGAGAACAAGAGGTTGCTGTTCGACGAGTTCGCCCGCAAAAGCGATGCGAAGGGATTCGACGCTCGATCGACCGACACCGGGTTGCATCGACCGGCAGTGCTGGACGACGAGTCCGTGCCGACGGAGCGTCGCGTGGTCTTGGCCGAACAACATCGCTTGGGGTTGCTGTGACAGTTCCGGAATTCCAGACATTCATGGTGCCAGTGCTGACGATTCTGTCGGACGGACAGGTACGGCACTGGCGTGAGGTCGAGGTGCCCGCTGCCGAGAAACTGGGGTTGACCGCCGAGGATTTCCGCGATGCCTTCCCGAGCGGCAAGACGCGGATCAACGACCGGGTCCAGTGGGCGATCACGCACCTCTGCCAGGCAGGCCTGCTCGCCCGGCCGAGCCGAGGGCACGTCAGCATCACCGCGCGCGGCCGCGAAACGCTCGCAGAACACTCCGATCGGATCGACGGCAAAGTGCTGTCGCAGTTCGCTGAGTACCGAGATTTCCTGAACCGGACGAAGGCCGGTTCAGGACCGGCGGCAAGCACGTCAGCATCGGGAAGCCCCGCGGAGACTCCGCACGACGCGATCGCGGAAGCCGCACGGGAAAGCAACGAAGCGCTTGCTGCGGAAGTGCTTCAGCGGGTGCTGGACCAACCGCCAGTGTTTTTGGAGCGGCTGGTTCTGCGCCTGCTTAACGCAATGGGATACGGCGGTCGTGCCGGAGCGATCGAGCGCTGGGGGAAGAGCGGCGACGGAGGGATCGACGGCGTGGTGCGGCAGGATGCGCTTGGCCTGGATCAGGTCTACGTGCAGGCGAAGCGCTACGCGCCAGAACGCGCCGTCGGCCGGCCCGGCATCCAAGCGTTCGTCGGTGCCCTGCACGGTCAACAAGCAGACCGCGGCGTATTCATCACGACGAGCCGATTCAGCGTTGACGCTCGTGACTACGTGGAACGCATTCCGGACCGGATCGTCTTGATCGACGGTCATCGGCTGGCGGAATTGATGATTCTGCACAACGTCGGAGTGCAGGACGAGACTACGGTCGTCCTCAAGCGCATCGACGAAGACTTCTTCGACGAGAACTGACTCAGGCGGAAGGGGAGACGATGAGCGTATACAAAGAGGTCGCCTTCGAGGATGCGATCGAGCGATCGCTGATCGACCGGGGCTGGGAGCGCGGCCAGTCTGACGACTACATCCCAGAGCTCGGATTCTGCCCGGGCCACTTGTTCACCTTCATCGGGCGGACTCAATCGGACAAGTGGGAGCAACTGGTCGAGTTCGACGGCGGCCGGGACGAGGCGCAGGCCCGGTTCGAGAAACACTTGGCCCGCGAGATCGACTCGCGCGGCGTGCTCGACGTACTGCGGCACGGGGTCAAAGACCGCGGCATCTTGATTCGGCTCGCCTACTTTCGCCCGGCGCACACTCTCGCCGATGACGCGTTGGACCAGTACAACGGCAACGTCCTGACGGTGATCCGCCAGCTTTACTACTCCAGCAGCACGCCTGACAAATCGCTCGACCTGGCGCTGTTCGTCAACGGCATCCCGGTTGCGACAGCGGAATTGAAGAACCCGCTGACCCGGCAGAACGTCGAGCATGCCAAGGCGCAGTACCGTCGCGACCGGGACCCGAAGGAGCTTTTGTTCGCGCGGCGAGCCCTGGTGCACTTCGCCGTCGATCCCGATCTGGTCTTCGTCACGACGAAGCTCGCGGGGGAGAAGACCCGTTTCCTGCCGTTCAACACCGGTTCCGAAGGCCCGGGGGCGACCGGCGGCGCGGGGAACCCGCCGGCGAAACCGGGCAGCTACCGCACCTCCTACCTGTGGGAACAGGTCTGGGAGCGGGAGGCGTGGCTCGACATCATCCGCAGGTTCATGCACGTCGAGAAGACGAAGAAGGCATCGAACGGGGCCGGCCGGAAGAACCCGAACGATCTGCCGATGATCTTTCCGCGGTTCCATCAATGGCATGCGGTGCGCAGTCTGACCGGCCACGTCGCGGCGCACGGGTCCGGGCACAACTACCTCGTCCAGCATTCCGCAGGCTCGGGGAAATCGAACACGATCGCCTGGCTCACGCACCGGCTTTCGAACCTGCACAGCGAGGCCAACGAACCGGTCTTCGACAAGGTCATCGTGATCACGGACCGCTCGGTGCTGGACCGGCAGTTGCAAGACACGATCTACCAGTTCGAGCATCGTTCGGGCGTGGTAACCAAGATCAGCGACAAGTCGGAAGGATCGAAGTCCCAGCAGGTTTCCGATGCGCTCGCGGGCGAGACAACGAAAATTCTGATCGTCACGCTCCAGACTTTCCCGCACGTACTCGAAAAAGTAAGCGGCCTGCGCGGCAAGAAGTTCGCCATCGTCGTCGACGAGGCCCACTCGTCGCAGTCCGGCGAGTCGTCGACCGCGCTGAAGAAGGTTCTGCTCAGGCTGGGCAGCGACGACGTCGACGAGGACGGCGACCCGTTGACTGCGTCCGCGCTCGCCCGCGGTCGCCACGAGACGCTGTCGTACTTTGCGTTCACCGCGACGCCTAAACCGAAGACGCTCGAATTGTTCGGAACCCTGAATCCTGTGACCGAGAAGCACGAGGCCTTTCACGTCTACTCGATGCGGCAGGCCATCGACGAAGGGTTCATCCTCGACGTCCTGCGGAACTATCTGACCTACAAGACCTACTGGCGGCTGGCGAATGCCAACCCGGACGACCGTGAGGTCGACGAGCGCAAGGCCAGCGCCCAGCTCGCCCGGTTCGCGGTGCTCAGCCCGGCCAGTCTCGAACAACGCGCCGAGATCATCGTCGAGCACTTCCACCGCATGGTCGCGTCTCGGCTCGAAGGCCGGGCCAAGGCGATGGTCGTGACCCGCTCCCGTGAACACGCCGTGAAGCTGTTCCGCAAGATCGAGGCGTACATCGAGGTCCGCGGCTACACCGACTGCGGCGCGCTGGTCGCGTTTTCCGGCGAACTCGAGGTCGACAAGAATCCTGAGGACAAAGTCACCGAACCGGGCATCAACGGCTTCAGCGAGGCTGCGCTGCCAGAGAAGTTCGGCTACACGCGGGCAGACGATCCGCACGCGACCGTGAATCCCAAGCCGGAGTACCGGATCCTCGTCGTCGCCGACAAGTACCAGACCGGGTTCGACCAGCCGCTGCTCACCACGATGTACGTGGACAAGAAACTGCAAGGGGTGGCCGCGGTGCAGACGCTGTCCCGGCTCAACCGCACCCATCCATTGAAGAGTCAGGACGACCTGTTCGTTCTCGACCTCGCGAACGAGGCCGAGGACATCAAAAAAGAGTTCAAGCCGTTCTTTGAAAGCACGATCGCTGCGCCCACCGATCCGAACCTGCTGTACGCGGCGCAGCGAGCGGTCATGGACTTCGCCTTGCTCGTCGAGTCCGAAATGGATGCTTTCGCGGTTGCCTATCTCCGGGCTGAGCAAGTCGCCAAAACAGATGCGCAATGGCAGCGGGCCCACGCCGACCTCTATCGCTTCACCGACCCGGCACGGGACCGGTTTGTCCAGCTCAACGCGGACGACCCGGAAACCGCGGAGGAATTCCGCTCCGCGCTTCGCGATTATGTCCGCAAGTACGGGTTCCTGTCTCAGGTCGTGCCTTACACCGACGCGGAACTCGAACGGCTTTACGTTTACGGCCGGCATCTGTTGAACCGGCTGCCTCGCCGGGAAGACCCGGGAGTCGACCTCGGCCAGGTTGACCTGACCCATCTCCGGATCACCAAAACCGGCGACTACGACGTCAGCCTGGAGCCAGAGGGCGCCCAGATGCTGCCCGGTTTCAGCGGCAGCGGCGGCAGCTCGGCGGACGAGCCCGACCGGGTCTCCCTGTCCGAGCTGATCGCCGGCCTCAACGAGAAGTTCGGGGTGAACCTCGGGGACGATGACCTGGTCGGCGGTTCCGCGCGGGACGCGATGGCGGACCCCAAGGTTAAGGCCGCGGCGTTCGCCAACAACGAGGAGGACTTCGGGCACGTCTTCGACAATGTCTTCGAAGACAAGCTCATCGAACGCATCGAGAACGACACCAAGGTGCTGCAGAAGTTCACTGACGACGAGATCTTCAAAACCGACATGACGAAGATCGCGCGCAGGTATGCTTACGAGGCACTCCGGCGAGAGGTCGCGTAGCCGGTCGGCGAGGGGATGTCGTGAGCCAGCAACCGCGAGTCATTGCAGAGCGCTACGAGCTGACGATGCCGATCGGGCGTGGGGGAATGGGCGAAGTCTGGGCCGCCTATGACACCCGCCTCGACCGGACCGTCGCGCTGAAGATCCTCCGCCCGGAGATCTCCGCGGACGACACCTCCGGGAGGGGGCTGATCGCACGGTTTCGCCGGGAAGCGCGGCTCACGGCACGCCTCGAGCATCCGGGAGTGCCCGCAGTGTTTGACGTCGGTGCGCACGAGGGGCAGCTTTTCCTCGTCATGCAGCTGGTGAACGGGCTCGACCTGGCTGACTTCATTGCCACGAAGGGCCCTTGCCCAGTCGAATGGTCGGCTGCTATCGGCGCGCAAATCGCCGCGGTGTTGGCGGCCGCGCACGCTGTTTCTCTCGTGCACCGAGACCTCAAACCGCGCAACATCATGGTGGCAAACGGCGGGACCGTTGTTGTGCTCGATTTCGGCGTCGCCGCGTTGCTCGACCCGGACATCACCCGGGTAACGATGGCAGGCGAGGCAGTCGGCAGTCCGGCGTACTTGGCGCCTGAGCAGCTGACCTCTGCGAACATCAGCCCGCGGAGTGATCTCTACTCCCTCGGCTGTGTGCTGCACGAGCTGATCTCCGGTGAGCCAGTCTTCAACGCGAACACGCCCGCTGCGCTGATGTATGCCCATCTGCAGGAGGCTCCGCGCCCGCTCCGGGAGTGCCGGCCGGACGTGCCGGAGCCGCTTGAACGGCTCGTCCTCGACCTGCTGGCGAAGGACCCGGAGAATCGCCCGGAGAGCGCAGTCGACGTCTACACCGCGTTGCTGCCGTACGTTCCGCGGCCGACCGGGGGGTTGGATCCCGCGGAGCAGTCGGACCCAGCCGACCCGACCCGGCCCTACCGACTTCCGCTGGCTCCCCGCCCAGCGACGCGAAAGACTTCGATCGCAGCTCCTCAGCCGGCTGCGGAGCAGAACTCCGCGGAGGTCCGGGAACGCGCGGCCGAGCTGGCCGAGGCCGGCCGTCTGACCCAGGCAGCAGGGCTGCTCGGCGGCTACCTCCGCGACCACCCGGACGACCGAGGCGTTCGGTTCCAGTACGCCAACACGCTGTTCTTGGGCGGCGACTATCGAACCGCGCTGCCCGTCTACGATCGTCTAGCGGAGGATCTCGCGCGTAGCGCGGGCGGCCCGACCGACAATGCCTTGTATTGTCGGTTCCAGGCCGCGAATTGCCTTGCAGAACTAGGCGAATTGACCGAGGCGCTGCACGGGCTGCGAAGTGTTGTCGCCACCGAAGAAAACCGCGGTGCCGGCGACAGCGCGCTCACGCGGGACACCCGGAAACAGGTCGCTGGCCTTCTTGCTGCGACGGGGGATTACCGAGGAGCTTTGCTCGAGCTCGAAGCCCTGCTCGAACGAGTGGAAGATCAGTTCGGCCCCAGCCACGACGAGGCCGCAGACTTGAGGAACCGGGTTGCGATGCTGCGCCGCGCCAGCGGTGACGAGTCCTGATTCGACGGCAAGCGGCGAGTTCGAACAGTCCCGTCTCGGCGAGTGTCACGATCCCGTTGGCGCGCGGGCGGGTGTCCAGTTCGTCTTCGGCAGCGATCGCTTCGGCGAGGCGTCGGTGGAGCTGAGCCCGGTTACAGGAGTTGCACGACGAGATCGGCCCGGAATTGTTCTATAGTGCGAAAGAGCGGGTTGTCGCTGTGACCATCCGTCCTCTTGCAGGGGTTAATGCGGGTGTCCAGAGGCAAGTTGCACGTTATCTGCCCCGCCTGAACTGCCCGGACAAGTCGAGCTTATCGAGCTGAGAGGACAGGAGGGCTGGCAGATAGCAGGAAACCTGGTACTGCGGTACCTGGATGCAAGCCGGTCGAGTGAGGGCGACTGACGACGTCCTGGTGAACAGGCCCGAGTGCCACCGCATGGCTGGCAGCGGCCTCCGGAACGCCTTCAAACCGGTTGTTCCCTCACCCTCGCGAGGATGAGGGAACGTAGTCTCCAGTACGGCGATTTTCGTTGCCAGGCCGCCGGATTCCCATATTGAAGCGTACTGGGGAACTCGGACAATCCCCTGATCCGCCTGGCGCGGGGTGGCGACCGGAACAGGCGACTTCCACCGCTGCTGCCCGGGCCGGACGTTCGCCCTCCCGGGCAGCAGCGGTTCAGAACTGTGCCGCGAGATCCGTCCAGCCCGGGGCCCCGACCCGGACGAACATCGGCGTCGTATCCAACGGAGCCGCGTAATCGCGCAGCGTCCGGCCACCAAGCTCGACCCGCTTGGTGTGCGGGTCGAACCACAACCCCGACGGCAGCACGATGTCGCGCGATGAACCCGCCGTGATCATCGGGGCCGCCAGCAGGGCGGGGCCGAGCATCCATTCGTCGTCGACGGTGTCGAAGCGGTGGTCGGCGGGGAAATCGAAGTACACCGGCCGCATGATCGGCGTGCCGTCCGCAACCGCCTGCTGTACCTGGGTTTTCAGGTATCCCGCCAGCTTCGCGTGGGTGCGGACCGCGGCGGCGTACAGCTTCGCGGTGTCGGCCGGGTAGGCGACCGGCTTGCCTGTCGTGGTGTCGACGGTCGTCACGGGGGACGTCGAGGCGTACATGAGCGGCATCACCGACGCGGCCTGCGCCCAGCGCACCAGCACTTCGCGCGACGGCGGCGGCATGCTGTTCGAGCCGCCGATCATGTCCGTCTCGACGAACGGGTAGCCGTTGGCCGAGATCGCCGACGCGCGGCGCAGCGACGTGCGCAGGCCGTCCCAGGTGGTGTCCGCGTCGACCGCCCGGATCACGAAGCCGTAGCGCTGGTTTCCCCAGTGCGTGCGGATGCCCGCGCCCTGCTGGTCGAACGCGTCGGTCATGTCCGCGCCGAGCTTCTGGTAGTCCTGCGGGGTCAGCGTCCCGGTGGCGGCGCAGCGGTCGTCGAAGAAGCGGGTGTCGAACTTGAAGCCGTCGACGCCGTAGTCCGCCATCAGCTTCCGCAGGTTGCCGGTGTACCAGTCCCGCGCCTGCGGGTTGCCGAGGTCGATGATGCCCGCGGTGCCGTTCCACCAGGTCACCGTGCACGGCTGGGCCGGATTTCCCTTGGCGCGCACCAGATAGCCGTGGTCGCGGGCGTAGGCGTAGTTCGCCGAGTCCAGGTTGATCCAGAAAGTGGTCCACAGGCCGAACTTCTGGCCCATCGCGTGGACGTCGGCGGCCAGCTTCTTCGGGTCCGGGAACGTCTTCGGGTCGAAGGTCAGGTTGCCGTAGTTGGATTCCCATTTGTCGTCGAGTTGCACGGTGTGCCCGGCGACGCCCGCCGCTTTCAGGTCCCGTGCCCACGAAAGCACCTTGTCCTGGTCGATGTCGCGGTAGTACTGCGCCCAGGAATTCCACAGTGGACTCGCGTACTCGCTGTCGGCCGCGTCGCTCTTGGCCGGCTTGCCGACCTCGCCGACGTAGTCGTCGTACACCGCGCGGCGGCTCGATTCCACGAACACCGTGCTCGAGTATTCCGCGGAGTTCGTGACGGTCAGGTCGGCGCGGCCGCCGGCCAGCGCGACCTTCATCGGCTGCGCGGTGCGGACGAAGAGCCCGACCGATTTCGAGGTGAAGAAGTAGGGCTCCTGCATCATGTAGCTGGCGGGGGAGAACTCCGGTTCGTCCACCGTGCCCGCCGAAAGAGGGTACGGCTGGGCTTTTCCTTCGCTGGTTTCGCCGCCGCCGTACCAGTAGCCGGACGTCGTCAGGTCGAAATGCGTCGCCCGCTGTCCGGCGGCGAGCCCGTCGACCGTCCACTTCAGATCGAACCGGTCCGGGCGCGGGGTGATCCGCAGCGTCACCGCGCGGCCCGCGGTGCTGTCGGCCCGGGCGACGACGGTGGTGCCCTCTCTGGAGACCGACCGCACGCGCGTCGCCACGCCGCCGTCGAAGGTGAACGCGTCGGACGCGGTGCGCAGCAACTGTTCGCCGCCGCGGGAAAGGCTGATGCCTAGGCGGGCGGTGTCGATGCGCAACTGATAGCCGGGGGAGTCGGGACCGCGCGGCACTGAGATCGAAGAGAGCGGTTCCGCCGACGCGGGAGCCGCGACGGAACCGGTGAGGATGAGCCCGGCCGCCGCGTACGCGAGTCGTCGAGGCACTGGAGCCTCCTATTCTGCGTGAATATGCTCAATGTGACGCTCGAACCTGCAGTAGTAAGCACGGCACGCTGAGGCTTTGTCAAGGCCCCTGGCGATCGGAGCGATGTCGGATTCCCTGCTGGATTCGCGGGAGATCGAGGTCCGCGGAACAACAGTGATCGCTTCCTCGCCGAAGAACGAGC
>NZ_JBSFNS010000129.1:0-20037 GCF_053587275.1 Amycolatopsis sp. NPDC003676 | reverse complement strand
ATCGGCACGTTGACCAGGAAGATCGGCCGCCAGCTCAGGTCCCACACGTTGGCCGCGACCAGCGCGCCGCCGAGCAGCTGCCCGACCACGGTGGCGATGCCGCCGGTCGCGCCGTACATGCCGATCGCCCGCGAGCGCCGTTCGCCGGTGGTCCCGGCCTGGATGATCGACAGCACCTGCGGAAGCAGCATCGCCGAAGCCGCGCCCTGTGCGACGCGGGCGATGACCAGCGTGGCGGCGTCCGGGGCGACGCCGCAGGCCAGCGAGGTAAGCGTGAACAGCGTCAGGCCGAGCAGGAAGAGCCTGCGGCGGCCGAAGGTGTCGCCAAGCCGTCCGCCGAGCACGAGCAGCACCGCGTACGCGATGCCGTAGCCCGCGACGACCAGTTCGAGGGTCGCGGTGGACGCGTGCAGGTCGGCATCGATCGTGGGCAGGGCGACGTTGACGATGAAGAAGTCGATGATCGGCAGCGCTGCCCCCAGCAGCACGGTGATCAAGCCGGCGGACGTGAGTCCCGTCCGTTCCGGCGTCCCGACAGCAGCGGTGGCCGTCGCCGGGGCAGGGGTGGTAGTCGTCATGAGTACTACGTTCCGCCGCGCGCGACCCTGGTACCAGGTGTGCTTTTATCCTGGTACCACGACTACCTGGTAACAGGGTCGGCGGTGTGCTTACCTGGTATTCGTGACCACTGGCATCGAAGACCGCCTGCGCCGGACCGAGCTGGGAGAGTTCCTCCGCAACCGGCGCGGGCGGATCACGCCCGAGCAGGTCGGCCTGCCGCTCAGCGGCCGCAGGCGCACTCCTGGCCTGCGCCGCGAGGAGGTCGCGCAGCTCGCCGGGGTGGGCGTCACCTGGTACACGTGGCTCGAACAGGGCCGCGACATCAACGCGTCCGAGCAGGTGCTCAGCGCGATCTCCCGCACGCTCCGGCTTGACCCGCACGAACACGTGCACCTGTTCACCCTCGCCGGCGCGCCGGAGCCGGTGACGGAGAAGAAGCACTGCTCCGCGATCACGCCGTCGATGCAGGACATGATGGTCCAGCTGGAACCGTTCCCGGTCGCGGTCCGCAACGCGCGCTTCGACGTGCTCGGCCACAACGCCGGCTACGACTGGCTGATGGGCGGCGTCGACGCGATCCCGTACGAGGAACGCAACACGCTTGTCCAGTGCCTGCTCAATCCGGAGTGGAAAGAGCGGATGGTCGACTGGGAGCAGAACGTGCCGCGGATGGTCTCGTCCTTCCGCGCGGCGATGGCCGAGCACGTGGGCGAGCCAGGCTGGAAGTCGCTGGTCAAACGGCTTCGGGCGGAGTCGCCGTGCTTCGACGAGCTGTGGAGCCGCCACGACGTGAACACCGAGCTGGCCAAGAGCAAGCGGTACCTGCACCCCGAGGCGGGTCTGCTGACGTTCGACTTCACCTACCTCTACGCCGGCCGCCGCTCGGAAATCCGGATGTCGGTCTACACCCCGGCGAACGACGAGACGCTGGAGAAGCTGCGGGAGTTCGTGCCGACCACGCGGTAGCGCAGGTGGGTCACGCCTTCGCCGGGGGTGATTTCCGGATCGCCGAGGCGCACCGGTCCCAGGCCGAACTCGCCGAAGAACGGCACTCCGCCGCCGAGCAGCACCGGCACCAGATCGATGTGCAACGCGTCGAGCAGTCCGGCCTCCAGGCATTGCCGCGCCATCTCGCCCGCGTTCACGCCGACGTCGCGGCCGTCGGCCAGTTCCTTCGCCCGCGCCACCGCGACCTCGATGCCTTCGGTGACGAAGGTGAACGGCGAGTCCTCCCATCCAGCGGGCGGCTGATGCGTCACCACGACCACCGGCCCGCCGAACGGATGCATCCCGCCCCAGCCCGAGGTCAGGTCGAACAGCCGCCTGCCGACGAGCAGCGCTCCGGTCGATTCCAGCTGCGCGCGCATGACCTTCGCGCTGGCCGGGGACATGCGCAGCGCGCGTCCCGGCTGTGCGGTCGGCACCTCCTCGGTGCCGCTGGCCGTCCAGCCGAAGAGCAGATCGAACCCCGATTCGCCCGGTCCCGCCACGAAACCGTCCAGCGACATGCTCGCCCCGGCCACTACTTCGCTCATCACAGTCTCCTTTTTTCGCCGTTTGACCAGTGAACGGAGCCGCTCGGGAGTTCTCGACATACCGCGCCACGCGTATCCGAATCCCGCGCTTCACGACGGACGCGCCCGCCCGCCTTCCCCGGTAGTTTTCGCTCCATGCACTACTGGTGGCGGGCGCAGAACCCGTGGTTCGGGCGGGTGTTCCGGACCTTCGTGGTGCTCGCCTTCGTGCTCGGCGGCTCCAGCGCGTCCGGCCGCTGGCAGCACGCGCCGCATCCGCTGAGCCCGCTCGGGGCCGCGTGGCTGGCCGCGACCGTGCTGACTTTGCTGCTCGTCCACCGCTACCCGCTGCCGCTCTTCGTGCTCACCGCGGCCTCGGCGTACGCGTACTACCTGTCGCCCGAGCCAGGCGGGCCGGTGATCATCGTTCCCACGGTCGCGCTCTTCGTGCTCACTCGGCGGAAGGGCCCGGTGGTCGCCGGAAGCACTGGCGCGGCTGTCCTCGTGGCGGCGTACGTGACCCACATCGTCGTCGCGCAAACGTTTGCCATCAGTGTCTCGGCGCTGTTCGCCGTGGTCTGGATGGCCGCCGTGATCGGCATCGCGACCGCGGTCCGGTTCCAGTTCGCGGCTGTCGCTGCCCGGCGCGAGCAGGCCGACGAGCACCGGCACCGGATGGCCGAGCAAGAGCGGCTCCGCATCGCTCGCGAGGTGCATGACGTGGTCGCGCACAGCCTCGCCATGATCAACGTTCAAGCGGGCGTTGCCGCGCACGTCGCGGATCGGCGGCCGGAGGAGGCGAAGGAGGCGCTGCTCAACATCAAGGCGGCCAGCGCGTCCGCGCTCAACGACCTCCGCGCCACGCTCGCGGTGCTGCGTTCCGGCGAGAACCGCGCGCCCGCGCCGAGCCTTGCGCAGGTCGAAGAGCTGCTTGACCACGCACGCACCGCCGGGCTGACAGTCGAACTGCATGGCGAAGCCGGCGATTTGCCCGCGCCGGTGGACGGCGCGGCGTACCGGATCCTGCAGGAGTCGCTGACCAATGTCGTCCGGCATGCCGACGGGGCTCAGCGCGTCGAGGTCCGCTTTGAACGGAAGCCGGGCACGCTGGTCCTGATCGTGCGCGACGACGGCCGCGGCACCGTCCAGCCGACGCCCGGGCACGGGCTGCGCGGCATGCGGGAACGAGCGACGGCGCTAGGCGGCAGTGTCGAGGCGAGCGTCACCGGGCAGGGTTTCCAGGTGCGGGCGGAACTGCCCGTGGAGGGGGAGAAATGACCATCCGCGTCGTACTGGCCGACGACCAGGCCCTGGTCCGCGCCGGATTCCGGCTGCTGCTGGACACCGAGGACGGCTTCGAGGTGGCCGGCGAGGCGAGCGACGGCGAGCAGGCCGTCGCGCAGGCGGTCGAGCACCGGCCGGACATCGTCGTGATGGACATCCGGATGCCCGGCACCGACGGTCTCGAAGCGACCCGCCGGATCACCTCGCATCCCGATCTCGCCGGGGTGAAAGTCCTGGTCCTGACCACTTTCGACGTCGACGAGTACGTCTACGAGGCACTCCGCGCCGGAGCCAGCGGCTTCCTGCTGAAGGACACCGAACCGGTCGAGCTCCTGCACGCGCTGCGCGTCGTCGCGGCGGGGGAGGCGCTGCTCGCCCCGACCGTCACGCGCCGGTTGATCGCCGAAATCGTCGGACGGCCGGAGCACCGGCGGATCGACACCTCGGCCGTGCAGGAGGTGACCGAACGCGAACGCGAGGTGCTGGCGCTGGTCGCAGGCGGGTTGTCGAACGACGAAATCGCCGTCCACCTGGTGATCTCCACCGCGACCGCGCGGACGCATGTCAGCCGCATCATGACCAAGATCGGCGCTCGGGACCGGGCACAGCTGGTGGTGCTGGCGTACGAATCCGGCCTCGTCACCCCGCGCCGCGGCTCGTGAGTGTTTATCCCGGTTAGAACCGGCATAAACACTCACGAGGTCTCGCACTGATGAGCTAAGCCGGGAGTGTGAGTTACGCCGTGTCGGTGAACGCCCTCCCACCCTCGCACGCCCTACAGGAAGAGCATCACTTCTCAGCGAGGGGTGTGGCGGAAGGAGTCCCGGTGGCGTGGGAGATCGTCTTGGTCGCCGCGCTGGCCCTGGTTTTCCTGGTCCGGCTGGTAGCGCAGCTCCGGCGGAGCTGACGGCCGCCGGCGCGGCGGCATCGGCCGGCGCACCGGCGGTTCCGCGGTGCGGTCGACGCCTGATTCGGTGACGGGACGCGCCCGGTGCGCACCGCCGTTCGCGCGAGGGGCCATCGTGCGCGGCTGAGCCTCGTTCGGCGGCGGAGCGCCGTTCCTCGGCATCCGCCCGTTCGGCACGGGGCGCGGTCGAGGTGCCGGACGACGCGGCGGCACCGGTTCGGCGGGAATCCTCGGGATCTCGAGGGTCACTTCGGAGTCGTCGACGAACTGAGTCTTTTCCCCCGGCGTCTCGACCGGCGGCTCGACCGGCGGTTCCGGCGTTTCCGGCGCGGGCGGGGGCGGCTTCGGCCGGTGCGACAACCGCCGCGCCAGCGAGTGGCTCGGCCGCTCCACGAACCGGTAGCTGAACTCCACCACCCCGAACACCGCCGGGATCACGATCAGCAGGGCGATCGGCAGCGGCACCGCCGGGCGCAGCAACTGCAGCAGCACGAACGTGACCAGCATGTGCAGCAGGTAGATCGAGTAGCTGCGCTCGGACAGCATGGTCCAGATCTTGCGCTGCTTCAGCCGGTCCTCGGCGAACATGCCCATCAGGAAGCAGGCGACGGCGAAGGCCAGCGCGAGGTTGTACGAACTGTCCACGCGGCCGACGTCGATGACGTCCGCCAGCACGTACAGCGACCACGCGCAGCCGCCGTACAGCGCACCCGTCCACAGCGGGATCTGCTTCTTGGTCGTCGCCCAGACGATTTGGCCGATCAGCATCGCGGGCAGGTACGAGACGTTCACCGCGAACAGCGACCACGACGGCCCGAACTGCGACCGGCTCATCATCACCACGAAGACGAACGTCAGCTCCACCGCGATCCCGAGCCACACCCACCGGCGCAGCAGCGGCAGCACCGCCATCAGCAGCAGGTAGAAGATGACCTCGACGATCATCGTCCAGGCCACCGGCACCAGCACGACCTGCGGGAAGATCAGGTAGTTGGCCAGCGTGGTGTTGGTGAAGACGGTGAGCGGGTTCAGCGTCTGCGCCTGCCCGGTTGACGGCGGGTGCAGGTTCACCAGCAGCAGGAACACTGTCAGCAGCACCACGAACAGCATCGGCGCGTAGACGCGGATGAACCGGTTGAGCGCGAATCGCCCGGTACCCTGGCGCAGCGCGATCGGTGTCACGACGAAACCGCTGACCAGGAAGAAGAACGGCACCGCGATCTGCCCGATGCCCTGCTTCGACATGTGCATCGGATCGCTCGTGAGCGCCTCGATGAAGTCGACGTACGGGGCTTTGTCGTTCTTCGCGATGATCCACGGATGGGCGATGTGGCTGTAGAAGACCAGCAGCGCGCCGAGGCCGCGCCCGATGTCGATGAAGACGATCCGGGTCTTCTTCGGCGGTGCGGACGACGGCTCGGCCAAGGCAGCGGAATCCGGCTCGGCCAGCGTGATCACCCCCGTCTTCCGCTACCGGCAACGTCGTGAAGGCTACCGCCTCGCACCCCCGGCCCGGAGGTACTCCCCGCAATTGGCGGTAAGCGGGGGATAAGTCACAACACCCGTTCTGGCCTCGGATTATGCGGCCGCCAGGTACGATCAGGCAGGAATTCGTCCGGTTTCGCGCTAGGTGTTCAGGAGTTCGGGGAGCGTGCAGCAGTCCAGTCTCGACGGAGCCGTCGAGCGTTCGCCGACCCTGCGCGCCGCTTTCCGCCAAGCCGCCCCGGCGATCAGCCTCTACCTCCTGTTCCAGGTCGTCGCGTTCGGCGTGCTGTGGATGATGAGCTGGAAGGCTGACGTGTCGCCGGGCCGGTTCATCGACAACTTCGACGCGAACTGGTTCCTGTCGGTCGCGCAGCACGGGTACGACCAGCCGATCACGCTCGGCACCGACGGCTTGCCGGTCGAGAACAGCCTGGTGTTCTTCCCGCTCTACCCGGCGACAGTGGCGCTGCTGACGCTGGTCGGGATCCCGCCGATCGTGGCCGGGATGACGATCTCGCTGCTGGCCGGATGCGCGGCCGCGTGGGGTCTGTTCGTGCTGGGCCGCGACCTGGCCGGACCGCGGGTGGGCCTGCTGGTCGCCGTGCTGTGGTCGATCGGGCCGGGTTCGACGGCGCTGCATCTGGCGTATTCGGAATCGCTGCTGATGGCGCTCGTGGCTTGGACGTTCGTGATGCTCGCGCGGCGCGAATGGCTGGTCGCGGGCGGGTTCGCGGTGCTGGCCGGGCTGACCCGGGCCAGTTCCGGCGCGTTGATCGCCGCGGTCGCCGTCGCCGCGCTCATCGCCGTTTTCCAGCGGCGCGACGGCTGGCGGCCGTGGGTCGGCGGGCTGCTCGCGCCGCTCGGATTACTGGGCTACCTCGGCTATGTCTGGATCCAGACCGGCCGCCCGGACGGCTGGTTCTGGCTGCAGAACGCGTGGCAGATGCACTTCGATTTTGGCGTCTTCACCTGGACCCAGGTCCGCGAAGGCCTGACCTCGGACGAGGCCAGCTGGATCACCGTGACTGCGCTCGTCGTGCTCGCCGCGGTGGTGCTGCAGTTCTGGACGTGGGCGACGCGGTTGCCGTTGCCGTGGCAGATCTACGGCACGCTCACCGTGGTGATCGCGCTGTGCTCGTCGAACTTCTTCCAGTCCCGCGCGCGTTTCCTGCTGCCGGCGTTCGTGCTGACCGTGCCGGTCGCGCTCATGCTGGCGAAGCTGCCCAACCGGGTGCTGGCCGTGCTGCTGCCGGTGATCACCGTCGGAAGTGCTTGGTACGGCGCGTTTTTGCTGACCATCGCGCACGTGGCACCTTGAGCCGCCACGTGCGCGATCAGCTCAGGGCGCGAGCCAGAGCGTGACGAATTTCTTCTCGTCCGCCTTGGCCGCGGCGATGATCGCCGGGTCTTCGAGCACCTCGTCGGCCGGACCGTCGTCGGTGACCACCTTCGGCGTGTAGCCGAGCGAGCGGTATCCGGCGAGCACGGCGGCCGGGTCGTCGCCCAGCTCCGCGATCGCGCCCGGGTCGAACTCGCACACGACGTGCGGCCGGTCGCGGCGCAGCACCTCGGCCAGCCCCGCCAGCGCCCGGTGGTCGCGGCCCTGCAGGTCGACCTTCACCAGGCTCATCCGCTGCTCGGTCACCTCGGGCACGGAATCCAGTCGCACCGCCGGGACCTCGACGCCGGAACCGTCCGTGGTGACGCGGTTGTCGCCGCTGTTGCCCGGGGTCGCCTGCGCCAGGTGCACGGTGCCGGGCTCGTCCCACGCGGCCGACTCGACCACGGTGACCAGCTCGCCCGCCGCGGCGGGAAGGTTGACCTCGACGTTGCGGCGCAGGTACGAGGCGTTGACCGGGTCGGCCTCCACCGCGATCACCCTGGTCACTTCCGGCGTGGCCCGCAGCAGCCGCAGCGTGTGGTAGCCGACGTGCGCGCCGATGTCGAGGAACGCGCCGTCCGCCAGCGACGCCATGAGCTCGGCCTCGCTGTCCTCCCAAGACCGGTGGAAGAGGATCCACGGGAGCATGACCTCGTCGATCGGCATCAGCAGCGCGCCGACGTCGCACTGGACGACGTCCGCCCCGCGCGGCACGGGAGCGTGCCGGAGCCGGGCCGCGTCGCGCATCGCGCTGACGTCGAGGGTCACCCGCTGGATGGCCTTCTCGTCGGCGTCGAGCCGTTCGTCGCGGCGCGCGAACAACTTGTGCACGGTCCCGGCGGCGGCTTCGACCTCCGCGCCGACGCCGTCGTAGCCCTCAGCGAGCTTCGCCACGTCCGCTTCGAGATTGCGCAGTGCCAGCTCGGTTTCCGGGGACTGGCGACGCAGCTCGTCGACCGTGTTGCGCAGCCCTTCGAGGCGCGAGCCGAGCGCACGCGTGGACAGCGCGGTCCGGCGGGACTCGTCGATGTTGCGTTCCAGGCCTTCGATCCGGTCCAGCAACCGCCGGTTGCTTTCCTCGGTGGCGGTGAGCAGCGCGCTCATCACGTGCCGCTGGTGCACGTCGTAGTGGTCGATCGCGCGCAGCACGGCCTTGCGCAGCGCGGGCGCGAGCGGCAGCCGCGACGGCGTGTCCGCTTCCGGACGCCAGCGCAACGCCTCGGTCGCCTGCTGCAACGGGCTGAGCGGGTGCTCCGGCGGCGGCGCCGCGGCACGCTGCCGCTCCTGCCACGTCGCGTGCGCCTGCTCCAGCTCGCGCCGCATCCACTCGGCCGCGGTCGCCATCGACCGCTCGCGCAGGATGACCTCCCGCGCGCGCTTGCCGCGGGCCGTCGCCTCGGCCGGGTCGTCGGCGATCTGCACCATCGCGGCCGCGGCGGCGTCCAGATCGGGCTCCGCCCAGACCGCGTCGGCGTGGTACGGGTAGTTGCCGTCGCCGACCGGCACCAGCCGGTACGGAATCGGCCAGCCGGTGGACGCGTCGAGGAATTCGGTGGTGCTGGAGTAATCCGTCGAGAGCACCGGCATCGCGCGCGCCATCGCCTCGGCGACGGTGAGCCCGAAACCCTCGCTGCGGTGCAGCGAAACGTAAGCGGTGCTGGTCTCGTACAGCTCGTGCAATTCGGCGACGCTGAGGTAGCGCTCGATCAATTCGATCCGGTCGTCGCCGCGGACCACCGCGCGCAGCCGTTCTGCGGCCTGCGGGTGCAGCTTCGAGTTGATCGCCTTGACGGTGAGCCGCACGTCCTCGCGGCCGGGGAACGCCTTTTGGAACGCTTCGACTGCGCCCCAAGGGTTTTTGCGCTCCGCGACGCTGTTGAAGTCGAAGGCGAACAGGAACCGGACCGGCTCGCCCTTGTCGCGCGCGGGCGGTGAAGGCTCGCCCGGATCGCGCACCGGCACCGGAATCGTCTTGACCGGGATCGGCGAATGCTCGGCGAAAGCGCGCCGGCAGAAGTCGCTGACCGTCCAGACCTCGTCCAGCATCCCGAACGCTTCGTGCTGCCACTGCGGGAAATCTTCGAGTTCCCACGCCCACAGCCCGATCCGGTAGCGGCCGGCGCCGACCTCGGGGTGGTTGGTCAGGATCGTGCGGGTCTGGTCCGCGTTCACCGCGAACACGCTGACCGGGAACCGCGGATCGCCGACCGTCGCGGGCCGTTCGATGCCGGTGCGGTTCGAGACCGCCTTCTCCTCGAGCACCGTGGCCACCGGCACGCCGCCGGTTTCGATCGCCTCGAGCACGATCCGGCCCATCTCGCCGAGACCCAGCTCAGCGGTCAGGTAGCCGAGCAGGTTCACGCCGAACTCGTCGTGCGGCGGGCGGGTGGCGACCGGTTCGGACGGCAGCGCCCACTCCGGCAGCCCGGCCTCGGAGACACCGGATCCGGTGCACCAGTGCCGGAAAGCGTCGGCGTCGTCGCCGTAGGGATGCGGGAACGCCATCTGCAGGTCGATCCGCGACGCCCAGATCGCGTGCGTCAGCCGGTTCAGCCCGGCCGCGGCCTGGCCCTGGTCCTCCGGCGTGGCGAGCCATTCGCGCAGCGCGAGCCCGCCGTCCTCGGCGTAGGCGTGCGGCGGCGCGGGCTTCTTCTTGCGCTCGGCCTTGATCCAGCCCTCGCGGAAAACGCGCCGCGCGAGCTTCGGCACCGGCGTGCCGTCCTGGAAATCCTTGAAGCCGTACGGAATCGAGTCGAGCGACTCGGCGTACCCGGCTTCGCGCAGCTTCGTGCCGTACGAATCGCAGATCGCGCGAAGGTCGTCGTTGTGCGACAGCAGCACGCGCGGCTTGCGCGCGCAGTGGAAGCTGAGCAGCCACGGCTTCTCCGGCCGGTAACCGCTGAAGTGGAAGAACCGCAGCTTCGCGCCGCCCGCGGTCAGCGCGCCGTCCTTGTCGCGGCCGATCGGCCGCTCGTGAAGGTTCCAGTACGCGACGTCGAAGCCGGGGTCGGTGACCACGTGGTGCCGGAACAGCGACGGCACCTGGTCGACCCAGCGCTGGTCGGTGAACAGCTGCTGCTCGGGCGCGACGATCGCGTCGTGGCGCAGCCTGCCCGCCCAGAAGTCGAGGAACGGCCCGGCGCCGCGGCCGACGCCGATGAAGCCGAGGTTGAACATGCCGGTGCCCATGATCACCGCGTCGTCCGGCTCCATGCCGTCCTGCGGCAACGGGGTCAGGAAGTGCGGCGCGAGCACGATGTCGTGCTTCTTGGCGAGTTCGGCGACCTCGGGGATCGGCGCGAACAGTTCGATGTCCGGGTCGAGGTAGATCGCGGCCTCGGACTCTTTCAGCAGCTCGCGCAGCAGGTACGGCTTGACCGACGTGGCGAGTTCGGTGACCGAGTACGCGGTCGCCATCCGCAGGTAGTCGTCCTGGTCGATGCCGAACGCGGCCGGGCCGACGACGGTGAGCCCGTCGCCGGCCCGGTCCGACTGTTCGCGCGGGGCGTCGATGACCGCGATGACGAAGCGGCCGCCCGGATGGTGCTCGAGGTAGGACCGGGCCAGCACGCGCGCCGCGGGCACGTAGTTGCGGGCGACGATCGTGCAGGCGGTGGTACCGGGCTCAGGCATCGGCGGTCAGCACCGTGAGCTGCTGGTTCAGCGCGGTGGTGAAGTCGGTCTTCGTCTGGCCCTTGCCGGACACCTCGACGCGGACGATCACGTTGCCGTGCGCGTAGTGCCCGCGCGACTGGGCCGACTGGCCTTCCTTCGCGTCGATCGAGGTCGCGTACACGCCGTTCGGGGCGGTGGTGTCGCGCTTGGCCCCGTTCGTCGTCTGGACCTCCATCAGCTTCTCGGCCGCGGTCTTCGCCGCGGTCGGGCTGCTGGCCTGTGCCAGGAAGAGCGTGATCAGGTTGCCGTCTTCGAGGTGGTACACGACGAACTTGACCTTCGACGCGCCCGCCGCCTGGTAGGCGCTCAGCTCCTGCGGGTTGAGGTACTGCAGGGTGTCGACCTGCGAGAACGACGTGATGTCGTCGTGCGTCTCGGCCTTGCCCGGCATGGTCGCGACGCCGAGCGGGTCCGGCGGCTTCGGCGCGGCCGAACTCTGCGAGTGCTGCGCGGTGGTCTGCTCGGTGCCGCCGCCTCCGCTGTCGCGGCCCCACAGCCAGTACGCGCCGAAGGCGATGCCGGCCAGCACGACGACGGCGCCGACGATCGCGCCGATCTTCTTGCCGTTGCTCTTTTTCGGCTTGTCGCTGAAGTACTCCGGACCCTGGCGGACCCATTCGGAGTCGCCCCCGGACGGACCGAGCGGCGGAAGGTCGCCGCCGCCCCACGGCGGGGTCTGGTCGCTCTCGGCCGCGTTCCACGGCTGCTGCGGGAAGCCGCCGGGAGGCGAGGCGGGCGCGCCCTGCGGGAACCCGCCGGGCGGCGAGTAGTGCGCCTGCGGCTGGTGCTGCTGCGGCTGCACGACCTGGGTGCGCTCGGGACCGGCGTCCGCGGGCGGCTGCTGGGTCTGCCACGACTGCACGACCTGCGTGCGCTCAGCGCCGCCGTCGGCGGGCGGCTGCTGCGGAGCCTGCGGCTGCTGCTGCGGCACGCCGCTCGGCGGGCTGACCGGGGCGATCACCTGCGTCGAGTCCGCGCTCTGGCTCTGCGGCGGCGGGGCGGGCTGGTCCTGCTGGCCGACAGCCGAGGACAGCACCTGATCACGCCGGATGCGATAGTCGTCCGCGGAGAGTCGCCCTGACGCGAGCTCCTCGTCCAGCCGGCGCAGCTCCTCCTGCCAGGACACCAGGGCCCCCCTTATCTGTCGGCATGGCGACGGTCAATGCGTCGTCGCTACCCGATTGTGTGTGACGACGTGGACATTGTGCACGGGTGCGACCCCACGTGACCTGGCGGGTCGCCTTGTGCGCCGGGGTGCGTTCAGCTCGCGGGCAGCGCGGCCGCGACCTTCGCGCGGATCTCTTCCATCCGGGACCGCAACGCCGCCGGATCCTGGCCGACCGGCCCCGACACGCCGATGCCGACCGACACGCCGCCGGAGGTGTACCAGAAGGCCAGCACGCGTCCGGCCGGGCTGCTCCCGGTGTAGAGCAGGTCGGTGGCCGCCGGGCCGAGCGGGGTGCTGTCGAACCCGCCGGTGACGAGGTTCTGCCGCAGCCCCTGGACGAGCTGCCCGGCCTGCGCCTTCGACGGCGTCGGGACGGCGACCAGTGTCGTGCCGCCGTCCGGGCTGCCGTAGGCGTGGTAGACGAGCTGGTCCGCGCCCGCCGCGCGCATGAGGTTCGCGTCGGCGTCGGAAACCGCCTTGGCCTGGACCGCCTTGTCCAGCGCCATGGTCGAGTTTTCCGGGCTCGGCGTTCCCTGCAGCGCGGGCAGCTTGTCCTCGAGCGAGGGCGGCTGGGTGTTCGGCGCGGACGACGCGGCGGGCGGTTGCGCGGTCGTGTCGTTCGAGTCGTTCTTGTTCCCGATGAACCAGATGCCGCCGACGACCAGCGCAAGCACCACGAGCACGGCCAGCGACAGGAACAGCCAGGTCGGCTTCGAACGGCGCGGTTTGGCGTCGTCCTCCCAGAGCCGCCGCGGCTCCGGCTGGTTGCCGTTCGCCGGGATCGCGCCGAAGACGGCGGTGGGCCGGTCGTCGGCGGGGCTCGGCGCGGTGGTCGGCCGGTCGGTGGAGAACGGGGTGCCCGGGGTGTGCGAGAAGGCGGGCTGGGTTTTCTCGGACGCCGGGGTCGTCTGGGTCGCCTGGGTCGCCGCCGCGGAGTTCAGGAACGACTCGACCGCGGGCGGTTCCGGCGCGGGCATGGCCGGGTTGGTGCTGGCCCATCCGGCGACCGGCTGGCCCGCTTGTTGCTGGCCTGGTTGCTGCTGGCCCGGTTGCTGGCCGGGCTGCTGCGGTTGTCCGGGGGTGTGCCACTGCACGGGAGCGACGCCCGGCCAGGTTCCCGGCTGAGCGGGCATCTGCTGCTGAGGCTGATGCGGCGGGGGCGGGCTGGCCTGGCTCGGCGGCTGCGTGGCCGGGCTCTGCGGCGGGGAGAAGAACGGCGCTGCCTGGCTGGTCGAGGCCGCCGGGTTGGTCGAGGGCGCCGAGCCGGTCGTGGCCGCGGGGTTGGTCGTGGCCGCTGGGGTGGTCGAGGGGCCCGGGTTGGTCGTGGCCGCCGGATTAGCCGAGGGTGCTGGGCTGGTCGACGCTGCCGAGTTAGCGGCGGGCTGCGCCGGTGCCGTGGTGCCTCCGGGCGGAGTGCCCGGCGGAGTAGCACCGTCTGGTCCCAGCCGGAGCGTGGTCGTCGGCTCGTGCTCCGTCATCGTCGTCACGACCTGCGTGGTGGCCGCGTCGCGCTCGGCGGAGGCGCTCGGCGCGGGAGTGCTCGGCTCGGCCGATGCCTGGCCGCCCGATCCGGCAGGCGTCGCCTGGGCGGTAGGCGTGCTCCAGGCGGGTGACCCGCTGGCCGACGGCGCGTCCTGCCGCAACGGCGACGCCACTGGCGAAGCTGTCCCGCCGCCCGACGCCTCGGCGAGCAGTTCGTCGCGCTGGCGGCGGTGTTCGGCGTGTCCGAGGCGGCCGGCGGCCAACTCGGCGTCCAAGCGCCGGAGCTCTTCCTGCCAGCTCATCACGCAACCCCCTGTCACCGGTTCGGGCGACAGTGTTCCACGCGCCCCGGCTCCGTGGGGCTCAGGTGCACAAGATCAGCCGAGATCTGCCCAGATCAGGCACCCGCTTCGCGCTCCGGCCGGGGAAACCGCCGCGTCTCCTACGATCGGGGCATGTCCTCCGCGCGCGGTGCGCTCGCCGCCCTTGCCGTGGATCGGCTCGCCGGTCTCGACATCACCGCTGCCGAACTCGTCGAGGCCGGGGCGCGGGCCGTCGGCGAGGGCCTCGACGCGCCCTCCCTGCCCGAACTCGCCGCTCTCGACTACCGCGACCACCAGGCGGTCTCCGCCGCCTTCTCGCACGTGGTCGAGGAACTGGGCATCGAACTCCCGGCCGACGCCACCGTCGCCCAATGGCAGCTGCTCGGCGAGCACCTCGGCGAGATGGTGCGCGGCGACGTTCCGCTCGCCGAAGCGGCGAAGAGCGTCAAAGCCTTCGACGGACGGCTCGGCCACCCGGCCGCGCTCTCCGAACTGCGCCAGTGGCTGGCGATGCTCGCGACCTGGATCCCGACCGACGTCACGCCGGTCAGCTACTGCGAGCAACAGGTTCTGCAGCAGGCGCGGGCGGTACTCGCCGGTCCATGGCCGCCCGTCACCCGTTAAGCGGCGAAAACTGTCGTACATATGTTCTAAAATTGGCCGTGTACTGGGGAAACCATCCACCGGAAGGCGGCCGCCCATGACTAGTTCGAAGCAGGCATACGTCACGCTGCCCACGTTCGTCGGGTACAGCGCCAGCAAGGGCCCGTCGCGTTCGTCGTTCGTCCGCAGGCAGCGCCGGTTGTACGAGGACCCGGCCCGGGCGGCGTTCAACTACTACCGGCGCGCGGCGAACGCGGTCCGGGCGGGAAGGGCGGCCCGGCAGGACGAGGTGGCCATGCGCGCGCTGGTCAACAACGCCGACGAGCGCACCCGGCCGCATTACGCCGCCATCGCCGAGGGCTGGCTGCGCTATCTCGGCAGGCGTGATCCGAAGCTGGTGGAGGTCGGGCGGGCGAAGTTCGAGCTCGGCGAGCTGGAGATCGGCATCAGCCCGCAGCTGGGGTTGCGGAAGTCGAACGGCCGCAAGTACGCCACCTGGCTCTACTTCAAAGAGGAGCCGCTCACCCGGGACGCCGCGCAGCTCGCGCTGTGGCTGCTCACCGAGGGCATGCCGGATCTGCTGCCGGGCGGGGAAGCGCTGGTCGTGGACGTGCGCCGGGCGAAAGAATTCACTTTGTCGGCACGAGACCGCGAGCGGCTGCGGCCGTGGGCGTTCAGCGAGGCGTCGGCTTTCGTCACGCTGTGGCGCGCCGCATAACGGCTGCGTGCATGACTGACGGGGGCGTGGGGTAGAGGTAGCTGCGGACCGGGCGGTGTTTCCCGGTCCGCAGGCCACCCGGTCGAGTGACAGCTTGGCGCTCGGCTCCGGTGGACTGGACAATCCCGGCCCCGGACACGAAGCTTTCGGCAGTTTCGAGCCCGGCCGATGACTTCGAGGTCGACAAGTGAACGCTGCTGCAGCCTGGGAGCCGCTCTCGCGAGTGGCTGACGAACCCGCTTGGTATTGGGTGCACGACAAGCTCAGGTTCTGGCCGAGCACCTTCGCGCACGACTGGCCGGGTTTCCATGAGCCGCGCCCTTCGGCGACCTGGGATCTCTCCACCGGCGAGTACGACCGCGCCTCGGCCGAGTTCCGCCTCGGCCCGTACGCGGTCGAGGAGCACGACGTGGCCCGCGCGGTGCTGGCTGCCCTGCAGGAGACGACCGCCGAGGACGAGTGGCTGTGGGTCCTGCATTGGCAGCACCAGTCGTTCAAGTTCTGGCCGCACCGCATGCAGCAGAACGCGGCCTGGCCGGTGTCGGTCTTCCCGCGCGGCGACTACCACCTGTTCCTCGCCGCCGATTTCAGCTACGGCACGCTCGGCCACCCGTGGGAGCGCACCCTGTGCGTTTTCGGCGACAAACTGCTCCCCGCGGTCGAAAAGCACGCGGACGGCATCCTCACGAACCAGTTGCGCCGGGACGGCCAGCCCTCTGCGCTGACTCGCTGAGCACCGCCGCTGCTACCGTCTGGCACGTGTTCGAATACCACGGCTGGGTGACCATCGCCGCCACCACCACGGGCGACGACGACGCAGCTCTGCTGGAGCGCATGGTCGAGCGAGTCCACCGCTCCCTGCACAACACCACGATGCTGGACCTGGTCGACCTCCGCTGGAGCGCGGGCCTGCCCATGCTCCATCTGGGTGGTCTAGACAAACACGGCGGAGCCATCACCCCGCAACTGCTGGAAACCTTCGCCCGAGTCGGCGAACTGGCTCCCGGCTCCTACGGCCTCCTGCACATCTGGGACGACCAGCACCCGGAACACGACAACGCCTTCCAGGTATACCGAATGGCAAGAGGCCAAATAACGGAACAAAAAGACCCGCACCTGTCCCCAGTAGCCCCCACAGCCCTAGACACCTACGAGCTATAACGGGCCACCGGAACACAAGATCACGAAGTCCACTTCGCGGGATAACTCACCCGTGCAGTTTTGCTTGCGCAGCAAGCAAACCGCACCACCCACCCAACCGCAGCCGGTGGCACCGTGGGGGTCCGGGGGCTCGGCCCCCGGGTGAAATGGCGAGAGGCCTGTATCCACGCTTTTTGTGGATACAGGCCTCTCGGACGCGAGCGGATGACGGGATTCGAACCCGCGACCCTCACCTTGGCAAGGTGATGCGCTACCAGCTGCGCTACATCCGCGTTAACCGCTTGGTGCTCGGTGTTGAACACACTCTATACCGTCGCCTCGGTGACACTTTCGGGGGCCCCGACATATGCGTGGACCTGCTGAGATGCGGTGCTTGCGCGTCACGTCGAGCGCACAAGGGGTGACGACGGGCGCTCTGCTCCGTATGGTGTCCCCAATCGACTTCAGTGGTGAGTCCTTCGGGGGAGGAGGTGCCTTGCCGGATGACCGAGCTGGGCACGGCGCCGCCACCAGCGGCCTCGGAATCCGACGAGCAGGCACTTTTGAAGCGGCTGCGCGACGGCGAGGACGCCGCGTTCGGAGAGTTGTTCGAGCTGCATGCGGCGGCGGTGCGCAGATTGGCGCAGAGCCTTGCCTCCGATCGCTCTGAAGCCGAGGACATCACCGCGGAGACCTTCTTCCGCGTGCTGCAGGCGTTGCGCCGCGGTGCGGGTCCGCGGGATTACATCCGGGCTTATCTGCTGACGGTCGCGCGGCGGGTGTCGTGGGAGTGGCACGGGGCGCGGCGCGATGTGCCGGTGACTGATGACGAGCTGACATTCCGCGCGGGCGCCGGGGTGGACACGCCTGCCCGGACGGCCGAGCACACGTTGATCACGACGGCGTTCACGAGTTTGCCGGAGCGGTGGCGGACGGTTCTGTGGCAGACCGAGGTCGAGGGCGAGCAGCCGTCGATGGTGGCTCCGCATTTCGGGTTGTCGGCGAACGCGACGGCGGCGTTGGCGCGGCGGGCGCGGCAGGGGTTGCGGGCGGCGTATCTGCAGGCGCATTTGTCGGTGAATCGCGGTCCGGAGACGTGCCGGGCGGTGGTGGAGAAGCTGGGCGGGTTCACCGCGGGCAGTGTCACCGGCGCTGAGGCGGAGCGGATCAAGGCGCATTTGCTGGGGTGTCCGTCGTGCCGGGCGACGCAGGACGAGCTGCGGGATGTGTGCTCCTCGCTGCGGGCACATGCCGGGGTGCTGGTGCTCGCGGTTCCGGCGCTGGCCGGGGCTGGGAAGGTCGGCGGCGCGCTCGCGACGGTGAAGAGCGTGGTGTTCGGCTCGAAGGTGAAGGTCGGGCTGGCGTTGGCGTCGACCGCCGCGGCGGGCGCGGTGAGCCTGACCGCCGGTCCGCTGGTGTTCGGGACGCATCCGATGCAGAACGTGGGGCTGGGCGGGGGCGCGCCGGAGCTGGCGTTGCAGCCGCCGGAGCAGCCTCCGCCGCCGGTGCAGCAGGGTCCGCGGATCATCTCCGGGAAGCTGTACGGAAGCGCGCGGCCGGCGCGCGGCGCGGTCCATCCGGGTGCTTCGCAGCATTTGGGCGCGGCCGAGGTGCCCCACCTGCCGGCGGCGCAGCAGCCGGTCTCCGACGAGCAGTCAGCGACGTCGTCGGGTTCGGCTGGTTCGACGCCGCGCGACGATCTGCCAGGTCAGGACAGCAGCCACTCCGGCTCGCCGATGACGAGCAGGTCGTCGAGCACTGAGTCGCGGTCGGATCTGGACACGTCCACCAACTCGTCCAGCCCCGGCGTGCTGAGCACGACGACGGACGACACGCGGTCGACGTACGCGCCGCCGCCCTCGTCGTACGTGCCGTCGCCGGATTCGTACCTGCCGCCGTCGATCACGACAACGACGACGCCGACGCAGACCGGGTCTCGGCACGTCTCGTCGGCCGCTCCGCAGTCGTCCGGCTGCCCGAAATCCTCGAAGTCGGCCAAGACACCGAAGCCCGGCAAACCGGTCAAACAGACTGGTTCTGCCAAGTCCGCGGAGCCGGTCAAGTCGTCCAGGACGGACTCCACGTCCGGGAACGATGTCACCGGTTCGGCCGATTCCTCAGCGGACGCAAGCTCCCGAACAGCCAAAACCCGGCAAACCGACAGTAACTCTCAGTGAGCACCTCGCGCTCGACGGCACGGTCACGGTAACGTTGCCCGAGTTCGACGTCGCCCGGGAGGCAACAGGATGAACCGGCTGGTGCGCGGCGAAGACGGCCGCGACTGGGTGGTCCGTGCCCAGATGGAATGGCGGGCTCCCGCCACCGCTGACGATTTCGAGCACGACGTCGCAGGGAGTTACGGACCTGGCATCGCGATGATCGTGGTCATGGGGTTCCTGGTGATCGCGCTGGTGGTCTGGACACCGGACGTGGTCAAGGTGCCCGCGTGGGTGCTGCTCGCGTTGCTGCTGGTGATCTTGTTCTTCCCGCTGCGGTGGATCCTGCGCCGCCCGTGGACGGTGGTCGCCGAGACTGAGGGCGACGTCGCGGGCGACCGGCCGTCGGAGCGCTGGGTCGGCACGATCCGCGGCATGTTCACCGTGTCCGGCGAGGTGAAGCGGATCTCGAAGACGATCCAGCGGCATTCCCTGCCGGACTTCGACGGTCCGCTGCACCCGGTCGAATAGGCCTGGCCGGAACCGGGCAGGCGCGCGAGACTGGTGCCATGCCCGAGTTGCCCGAGGTCGAAGCACTGGCCCATCACCTGCGCGAACACGCCGTGGGGAGCACCGTTTTCCGGCTCGACGTCGCGTCGCTCAGCGTGCTGAAGACCGCGATGCCGCCGTATACCGAACTGCACGGCCGCGAGATCACCGACGCGACGCGGCACGGGAAGCATCTGGACGTCGTCCTTGGCGATTTGCACCTGGTGGTGCACCTGGCGCGCGCTGGCTGGCTGCGCTGGTCGGACGGGCTGGCTCCGGCTCCGTTGAAGCCGGGCAAGGGGCCGATCTCGCTGCGGGTGCATCTGGAGTCGGCTTCCGGGCCTGGCTTTGATCTGACCGAGGCCGGGACGAAGAAGGGGCTGGCGGTGTGGATCGTCGCGGATCCTGCCGAGGTGGCGAGCGTGGCCCGGCTGGGGCCGGACGCGCTGGCTGTTGATGCTTCGCAGTTGCGGGAGTTGTTCCAGGGGAAGGGGACTCGGCTGAAGTGGGCGTTGACTGACCAGTCGTTGATCGCGGGGATCGGGAACGCTTATTCGGACGAGATCATGCATCGGGCGAAGTTGTCGCCTTATGCGACTGTGGGGAAGTTGGATGAGGGTGCGTTAGAGGTTCTCGCGGAGGCTATTCGCGAGGTGGAGACTGATGCGGTCTCGCGGTCTGTGGGGCAGAAGGCTGCGCGGTTGAAGGGGGAGAAGCGGTCTGGGCTGCGGGTGCATGCTCGGACTGGGCTGCCTTGTCCGGTTTGCGGGGACACTATTCGGGAGATTTCTTTTGCGGATAAGTCGTTTCAGTATTGTGCGACTTGTCAGACTGGCGGGAAGCCGTTGGCTGATCGGCGGATGTCTCGGTTGTTGAAGTAGCCCTTGTTGGCGTGCGGCTCGTCGCCTGGCGGCGACATTGCGCCCGTTTGTTGCGTGGGGCACCCCGAAGCGTGAGTGTGCTGACGGTCTGGGGGTGCTTGTCAAGGCGGGAAAGCCGCACTGGCGGTCAGCTTCCCCGTGGACCCGCGATGATCCGCCTCCTGCTGGCCGACGACCACCCCGTAGTCCGCGCCGGTTTGCGCGCCGTCC
>NZ_JBSFNS010000128.1:0-20081 GCF_053587275.1 Amycolatopsis sp. NPDC003676 | reverse complement strand
TTTTCCCCCACCCCCCGCTCTTCCTTTGTGGTCGACCCCCCCACCCCACACCGACCCCCCCCCCTCCCCTCGGCCCCTGTTTTGTGTTTATGCCGGTTCTAACCGGCATAAACACTCACGACCAGGTCAGGGGTTGATGTCCCACTCGCGCTTGTTGCGGCGGTGTTGCTCGGCGAGCTTCTCCAGCGCCTGCGGGTCGCCGTGCGTGCTGAAGTGCTCGAACCCCACCGCGATGAACACCGCTCGCGCATTCACCGCGACCGGCCCGTCGGCGGCGTCCAGATGCCCGTCCGCGCTCACGTAGATCTTCCGACCGGCGACCCCGTCCAGCCGGGCCTCGATGTACAGCGTGGATCCGACCGGCACTGGGCGGCGGAAGTCCGTCTCAAGCTTCCCCGTCACCGCGGGGCGGTGCAGCAGGTTCCCGACCGTCGAGCCGAGAGCCTCGTCGAACGCGCACGCGAGCAAGCCGCCGTGTGCGAGCCCGGGCGCACCCTGGTGCGCGGACGTCACGGTGAACTTCGAGTGCACCGTGTAACCCTCGCCGATGGCTGAGCGCAGGTGCAGGCCGTCGTCCACCTCGTCGCCGCAGCCGAAGCATTCGGCGAAGTGGGCGCCTAGCTCAGTGCCGGGTACGGGGGCTTTCGGGTGGATCTCCGGCGGCTCCACCGGCACGGGCGGCCACGGGCCGGAAACAGGACTCATGGGACGACGTTAACCCGGCGGAAGGACCCGTCGGCACCCGCCCTGACCGGCGCGGCCGCATTTCCTCAGCGCAGGGTAGTCGGAAAATTCCGCACGGTAGAAATTTCGCGACTCACCCTGCCAGCTTGGTTCAACGGGTCAAGACTGGGGAAATGTGCTCCAACGGATGGACCGGGACGTGTGCAGGAGGAGGTCACCGCCGGGATGAGTGAGCCAAAGACGGGGAAACCCGAGGTCGATCAGAGAACAGTCAAACGCGCGGTGATCGCGTCCGCGATGGGTAATGCGACCGAGTGGTACGACTACGGCGTATTCACCTCGGGCGCGATCGCGACGAGTATCGGAACACTGTTCTTCCCCGGCGAGGGCAACGCGGTGCTGAAATCGCTTGCCCTGCTGGCCGTCGGCTTCATCGTACGGCCGTTCGGCGGAGCGTTCTTCGGCCCGTTGGGGGACAAGCTCGGCAGGCAGAAGGTTCTCGCCCTCACCATTTTGCTGATGTCCGGCTGCACCTTCCTGGTCGGCGTGCTGCCGACGTATTCAGGCGGGTACAGCATGGGCATCGCGGCGCCGATCGCGATCTTGTTGCTGCGGCTCATCCAGGGCTTCTCGACCGGCGGCGAGTACGGCGGCGCGGCGACGTTCATCGCGGAATACGCGCCGACGAAACGGCGCGGTTTCTTCGGTTCCTTCCTGGAGATGGGCACCCTGGCCGGCTACGTGCTCGGCAACTCGGTCGTGCTGATCACTTACCTGTCGCTGTCGACCGAGCAGTTCGACTCGTGGGGCTGGCGGATTCCGTTCTTCATCGCGCTTCCGATCGGTGCGATCGGTCTCTACCTGCGGTCGAAGCTCGAGGACACGCCGGAGTTCCGCAGGCTCGAGGCGGCGGGCGAGAAGTCGGAGAAGGCTCCGCTCAAGGAGACCATCCAGCGCAACTGGCGGATGATCCTGAACCTGATCGGGATCGTGCTGCTGCTGAACATCGCCGACTACATGCTGCTCACGACGATGCCGACGTATTTCACCGACACTCTGCACATCGGCGACACCGAGTCCAGCCTGATCATCATCGGGGTGGAAATCGTGCAGTTCGCGCTGCTGATTCCACTCGGTGCGCTGTCCGACCGGATCGGCCGGAAACCCTTGCTGCTCACCGCGGCCATCGGGTTCATCGTGCTGAGCTGGCCCAGCATCAAGCTGATGCAGAGCGGCAGCCTGCTGTGGCTGATCGTCGGCTTCCTGGTCGTGGCGATCCTGCTGGCGCTGATGCTGGCGGTCATCGGCTCGACGTTCCCGGCGATGTTCCCGACGCGCGTGCGGTACGGCTCGTTCGCGATCGGCTACAACATCTCGACGTCGCTGTTCGGCGGCACCTGCGGCGTGATCGTCACGGCGTTGATCGGCAGCACCGGCAACGCGGACTGGCCGGCGTACTACTTGATCATCGCGGCCCTCATCGCGCTGGTCCCGATCATCAAGATCCCGGAGACGGCCCGGGTGCCGATCGAGGAGATCGACACCGCGGACACCGGCGGCAAGCTCGCCGGCGCCAGCAAGTGAGCGTCTGAGCTCACAAGAAAACCGCCCTCCGTCCATTGAGGACAGAGGGCGGTTTTCTTTGCGAAGTCAGCTGTTCTGCGTCGCCTCGACCGCCTGCGGAGCGAAGCGCTTGCGGGCCCAAGCTGCCAGGCCACCGGCGACCACGACGGCAACAACGGTTTCGATCATCAGTGCAACGAGCACCATGGTGCTTCCTCCTCAGGTTCTCGGGCCGGCCAATCGTGTGCCGGCTGAGCGACTGGTTCGACGACCGCTCCGGCCGCCACTGAGAACATCGCCCCGAAAGCCCGGGATATTTCGTCGAAAACCCACTTGATCTGGTGACGTCCGCCACTCTTGCCAGGAAAGCGTTTCAGCCGGAGGTCGGGCTGGGTAACGACGCGGTTCCCGCAGGTGAACGCATGGATGCGGGAGCCCGGTCACTGGTGGTCGGATACGCCCGCGGCGGTTGCGCGGGCCGCGACGTTCCCGCCCGCTGTCCGGGCTCCGTCGGCGGTTGCTTGTCCGGAGTGCCCGGGCTCACCTCCGGACCGGGCGCAGGCGCGTGCAGCGGGTCCGTCGAGGTCTTCATCGGCTCGGCCGGACTGGACGGCGCTGGCGAGACGGTGGCGAGTCCCGGCCCGGCGGGCATCACCGGCGGCTGCTCGGTCCCGCGGCTGCCCACCGCGAGACCGGCCACCACGATCACCGCGACCGTCGCGGCGGAACTGCCCGCGACCGCCCAGCGCTTGCGCTTCCGGCGGATAGCGGCACCTCGCACGATCACGTCGGCGGCGTCGACCTGCATCGGCGGGCCGTCCGGCGCCTGCGCGAACAAGGCGCGTACAGCTTCGGTGTCGTCGGAATCCATCTCGTTCACCTCCTTCCCGGGACAGGCAGTGCCTCGAAATGCGGGCCCAGCCGGGTCCGCAAAGTGGCCAGACCGCGCGCGGCCTGGCTTTTCACAGTGCCAGTCCGGCAGCCGAGCGCCGCGGCGGTCTCCTCGACGGACAGGTCCTCGAAGTACCGCAGCACCAGCACCGCGCGCTGGCGCGGGGCCAACGCGGCGAGTGCCTGCTGGATCAGCTGGTCGTGCTCAGTCTCGGCGGCAGGGGCCGGGACGTCGGGCGGTGCGTCGGTGAGCCGCTCCCGTTTCCAGCGGCTGCGGCGGTTTTCCGCGAGGAAAGTGCGCAGCACGATTTTGCGCGCGTAAGCGTCGAGCGCGTCGTGCCGGGCCAGCCGAGGCCAGGCGAGGTACAGCTTGAGCAGCGCCGCCTGTGCGAGATCTTCGGCCCGATGCCAGTCCCCGCAAAGCAGGTAGGCAGTGGACCGCAGGCTGTGCGCGCGCTCGCCGAAGTACCGGGCGAACTCGCCGTCCCACGGCGAGCTCGGCCCGGACGCCGGACTGGAGCGGGAGGGCACCGGGTGATCAGCCCCAGACCGAGGGCAGGTGCAGGTCGCCGGTCGGGCCCGCGGGCACGGCGGTCGGGACGCGCTTGGACTTCGCGGGCTGCCCCGGCGCGGCGACCTTCGGCGCGGCCGGGGCGGCGGTGGTCTGCCGGTCAGTGGGTGCCGGGGCCGGGGCGGCGGTGGGCCGCTCGGCCGGGGCGGTCTTCGTCGGGGCCGGCTGCGCCGACGGCGGGGCGTCCGCGGCGAAGGCGACCGCGCCGCCGGTCAGCGCGCCTCCGGCGAGCAGCAGCGAACCGATGGCGAGAGCGAAGCGAACACGCACGAGTTTCCTCCTGGTTCCACGAGCGCCGGGTGGCGCTTGTCTGCTCTAGTCATGCGGCCGGCGCTCGCCGGGGTTGCATCGGGTTTTTCTTTTTCTCGCCGGACACGCGAACGGCCGGGAGCGTTCGAGAGCTCCCGGCCGTCCGGTGGTGCTTGTTCGGTTCTCGGTTACGCGGACAGCGCCGACAGCTTGGTCCACGACGCCCAGTCGTAGGTCCAGTCGCTGTAGTCGCCGTCCTTCGCGCCCAGCTGCTGAGTGCTGCCGGAGATCTCCACCGGATCGCCGGGAAGGACGCTGTCGTAGTAGATCTTCGCGTTCGCCGGCGACAGATTGAGGCAGCCGTGCGAGATGTTCTTCTTGCCCTGCGCCCAGATCGATCCCGCGAGACCGTGGATGAACTCGCCGTTGTTGGAGATCCGGACCGCCCACGGCACGTTCACGTCGGTGTAGTTGTAGCGCGGGTTGCTCATCGAGTACGTCGCGTGCCTCGACATCACCACGTGCGTGCCGCTGTGCGTGACGCGGCCCGGGTCGGAGTCGAGGCCGTAGCTCACCGGGAAGTCCATGACCTGCTGGCCGTCGCGGATGACCTGCATGGTGTGTTCCTGGGTGTTGCCCTTGACGATCTGCGAGCGGCCGATGGTGAAGCTCGCGGAGACGTCCTGCTTGCCGTAGACGCCGTCGCCCATCGAAACGCCGTAGATGTTGGCCGAGACGACGACCTTCGTGTTCGGCTTGAAGTACTCCTTCGGCCGCCAGTGCACTGAAGTGTCGCCGTTGAGCCACGCCCAGGCGCCCTCGGTCTTCGGCGTGGTTTCCACCGACAGCGCGCGCTCGACGGACGCCTTGTCCTTGACCGCGCTCGGGAACGTGAGCGCGATCGGCATCGCGATGCCGTAGGTCTGCCCGTCGCCGACGTTCAGGCTGCCCTGCATCTGGCGGCGCGGCTTGACCGTGGTGAACGAGCCGTTGATCTGGACCTGCTTGCCGTCCTCGCCGGTGGCCTGGCCGGACCAGGTGTAGGTCTTGCCGTAGCCGAGGTCTTCGGTGCTGCTCCAGCTCTTCTTGTCCGGAGAGGGTTGCCCCTGCACCTGTTTGCCGTCGGCGTTGGTGAGCGCGACCGCTCCGATGGTGCCGTTGGCGACGGTCACCTTCGCCGGTTGGCCCGGAGCCACGTCGCCCGCTCCGGATGCCGGCGTGATCGCCACGGCCGCCGCTTTCGCGGGCGTGGCCGGTGCCTCGGTAGGCCCGCCGCCCGCGGTCCCGCCCGCGTTCACGCTCGACCCGCCGCCGCTGCACGCCCCGAGCGTGAGCGCGGCGACCAAGCCCAGCACCGCGACGCCGGCCCGGCGGCGTGCGAAGTGTCGGATAGTCACACCGATCCCCAATCTCCCCTTAGTACCCCGAACACCCAGACGTCCCGAGATGCCTTCACGTTCACCGGAAAAGGGGTGACCAGCATCACACTGCACCGAGTGACCATTACGGAGGCGGCTCGACCGACCGCGCACTGTGCATCACCGAACTGCGCTGGGTGTACTGGATCAGAGTAGCCGCGGGGTCCGACAGCGCTGCGTAGGCGGCGATACGACGTTCCGGTGATGCGCGCACGATGGAACCGATCCTTGCGATCAACGGGGTTCAGATTTGGTGAGATCCCGGTAGGCTGCTGACCAGGCCGTCGTTTTGCGTGTTCGTGGCTTCACACTCGCGGAACTTCTGACGCGAGCCGTGGGGCCGAAAAGCTCTTCGCTCGTCTCGTTGGAACCGCCCGGGACGGCCTGGGTGCCGCTTCGGTGGCATTCGAAGCGGATCTGTTACGAGGAGTACAGCGGTGGCGCAAGGCACTGTGAAGTGGTTCAACGCGGAGAAGGGCTTCGGCTTCATCGCGCAGGACGGCGGCGAAGGCGACGTTTTCGTGCACTACTCGGAGATCGAGGGACGCGGCTTCCGCACCCTCGAGGAGAACCAGCGAGTGGAGTTCGAGGTCGGCCAGGGGCAGAAGGGCCCGCAGGCCCAGAAGGTCCGCGCGATCTGAGTCAGGCCCGCGCGTTTTCTCAGGCCTGAAAGAAGGGCCCCGACGGGATTTCCCGTCGGGGCCTTTTTTCATTGCGGGTTCCGTTGTGGGGAATGTTTGGAGCGACGGTTATCGCGGTTGACCCTGGGGTGGTGGTGGGGCGGCGGTTCGGTGGTCGCGGGTTGGGGTCCGCTGGCTGAGTGCCGGTCGGGTTGGCTGGTCGGGTGCGCCACGGCTTGATCAGGTTCGGGCGGTTGGCGGGCTGCCCGGGCCAGGGGAATGCGGCCGGGGCCTGGTTCGGCTGGGGTTTGGAGAGCTCGACCGCGGCCCGGTTCGGCTGGGGTTCGTGGAGTGCGGCTGCGGTCTGGTTCGGCTGAGGCCGGGGAACGCGCTGCGGTCTGGTTCGGCTGAGGCCGGGGAACGCGCTGCGGTCTGGTTCGGCTGGGGTCGGGGAACGCGGCTGCGGTCTGGTTCGGCGGGTTCGATGCGGGCGGATCTCGGCCGGGTTGGGCACGGATGGGCGACGCCGGATCGGTTGGTTGCTTCGACTGTGAGTGGGTGCCGCCGAGTTGACTCGATCGGGTGGCCGTGGGGCGTTGATGACCGGGCGGCTTGGGCTGGTTGCCGGGTTTCGCGGCTTGGTTGAGGGCCTGGGCCGGTCGCCCTCGCCGGAGTCGGCGGTCGGGATCCGGCTGCCCGAGCTGGAGTCCGGAGTTGGCTGGCGGGCCCCGCCGTTGGCGGTGATCGCGGGTCTCGCCATGGAGCGATCTGATGTGCGCCTTGTCCAGCGCGCCGCCGCGATGCCCCGTCACGCCGCACCGCCGCGATGCCCTGCAGCACCGCCGCACCGGAGCGATGCCTTGCCACGCCGCGGCGGGCACCTCCCTCAGCGCCCCGCCCAGCGCCTCCATCGCGTCGCGCTGCCGGACTGCGGTTGCACCACGCTGTCGGCTTCCGCCGCTTCCCTGCGTCCCTTCGCCGAGTCTCCCGTCGCTTCCCTGCGTCCCCTCGCTGCGGCTCCCGCCCCTCCTCGCGAGCCGTGCCCGTCCGCGGCGAACTATCAGCCAGGCCGTCCGCGCCACAGCCAAGACATCCGCAGGCGAATCCGGGAGGCGTCCCACCCACCGGGACCCCAGTCGCCCGGTGACCCCGGAAAAGGGAAAACCCCCGGCCGTCGGGGGAAGCCGGGGGTTTTCGTTCAGGGGGCGGGGATCAGCGTCCGACGAGGGGCTGTTCGAAGGTCTCCGCCGGGAAGTGGAACTCGTCGGTCATGGCGTCGGAGTGGCGGCGCTCCTGGGCGGAGGCGGCCTGGCCCTCCCACGAGAGGCGCTCCAGGATCCATTCCTGCGCCAGGGCCTGCGGGGTCAGGTTCCTGGCGACGGCGATGTCCTTGAGCTGCTGGCTGGCGATGAGGTTCATGCGCAGCTGGTAGACCTGCGCGTCGCCGAAGCGGCTGCCGGTTCCGGTGCTCTCCGGGTCGGAGTCCGGGGCGAGCGCGGCGAGGTAGCTGGTGAGCTCCTTGTCCTCGACGACTTCGTCGCCGGCGACCTTGGCGGCATTGCGATGCCGCCCGCTCGAGACGGCTTTGAGATTCGTGCGGCTGCTGAGGCGGCCGAGGGAGGGAAGAGGCACGCGGTCACGATAACGGTTGGGTCTCGGCAAAGAAACCACTGTGAGCCACGACACACGCATTTCCGTGCTCGGCCAGCCCAATTTGATCACCTGTTCAGCCCAGTCGGTAAACGCATTTCGCGACTGTCTGTTGATCAGGAGTACGGAGAGTAGATCCGCAGGTCAGTGCCGGTGTGCGGAAATGGAGAGACCCCCGCGCCAGGGGGAGGAACGCGGGGGTCGGAGGGGATCTCCACAGGCGCTGACCGGGGGTGTGTCAGCAACACCGATTGTTGCACGAGTTCCGGGGATCGGCGAGGGGAAGCCGGGAGAAATCGTTCTGCGCGATCTTGGAATGCTTTACCAGGGAAGCTTCGGAGAGTGTTCGCAGGTTCACTCTCCGGGGGGCTGCCGGTGCTGCTCGCCGCTGGTTAGCCTCGCGGCCAGTTGTTGCGAACCGCATGGAGGGGCCATGAGCGGATCGGTCGAAGTTCGTCAGTTCCTCCTTCGGTACGAAGGTGCCGACGGGGGAAGCACGTCACTGTCCGGCGGCGTGCCGGCACAGCGCGGGCCATCGGAAGGGCAACGGGTCTCCGACGACCAGGTCCGCCGAGCCCGGCTCGCTGTCGCGGCCGGTGCGCTGGACGTGGAGGACTGCGTGCAATTGCTGGAGATGCTCGGGCTGAGTCCGGGCGACGACGGTCAGGCGCCCGTGCAGCGCTGACCCCATCGTCGGTACGTGCTGTCGTGTCCGCCGGTCTTGGCGCGGGCTCGTAGGCGCGGCTTGGTCTCGGCGCGCAGGTCTGTCTCCGGCGTAGAGTGGCGTGGCACACGCCGATCGTCCGGAGCGGCTTCGGACGGGCTGATCGGCGTCGCACGGTGCGGTCAGGTCGTCGGCGCGGACGTTGTCGCAGGTCGGAGGCTCGCTGACCGCTTAAGGAACCCCCGGTGCAAACCCCTTGGAACGTGCCCTATGCTTGTAATCGCTCCCAGGGGAACACCTGAGAGCGCGGTCGGTCGGTCCACCGAAACCGACCGGGCTCCCATCGTTCAGTGGCCTAGGACTCCGCCCTTTCAAGGCGGCAACGCGGGTTCGAATCCCGTTGGGAGTACGCAGTACCAGTAAGGCCCTGTGGCGCAGTTGGTTAGCGCGTCGCCCTGTCACGGCGAAGGTCGCGGGTTCGAGTCCCGTCAGGGTCGCAAGATCGTTCGGCTCCTAGCCGGCGTTCCCGGCCAGGTAGCTCAGTTGGTACGAGCGTCCGCCTGAAAAGCGGAAGGTCGCCGGTTCGACCCCGGCCCTGGCCACACCGTTACCTGCGAAAAGAGCCCTCATCCAGACGGATGGGGGCTGTTTCGTTTTTCGGCCCGTCTTGGCTGCGGCTCCGCGGGGCCGTCGAGTCGCCGCGCGGCGTTCCCTCGCTGCCGTCGGGAGTCCGGACCACCGCAGTGCGGGCTCAGCTTGCCGTCGGTGCCGTGATTGGGGCGGGTAGATCGCGGCTTTCACTGAGTGACTGCCATGCCGACCATGGTTCCGCTGCCGCTGACTTTGCCCGAATCTGCCATTCGGAAGCAGTCTTGCCAAACCTCCGAACCGCTCCCTAGCCTCAATAACATCTCAGAGGTCTGGACCAATTGGAGGTCGAGAATGCCGGGAGATGTGGGGCGGCGCAGTTTTCTTGCCGGGTCGGCGGCGGTGGGGGTCGGGGCAGTGGGGGCGATGACTCCGTTGGGAGCTGAGGCGGTGGCCGTCGAGGCGCAGGCCGGGGTGGCGGTTTACGCGAACAACGTCGGCTACGCGCCCGGTGCGCCCAAGCGAGCGGTGCTCGCGGCCGGGTCGCCGCGGGCGATTCCGAGGTTTACCGTCGTCGACGTCGCCACCGGGAAGGTCGTCTTCACCGGGAATCCGCGGCCGGCGGCTCAGGTTCCGGGGTGGGACGACCGGCATTACTGGACCGCGGACTTCTCCGGGCTGAAGACCGAAGGCGAGTACGTCCTGCTCGCCGCGGACGGGCGGTCGCAGCCGTTCCGCATCGATCAGCTGGTGCTTGAGCGTTACACGCTTTCCCACGTCGTGCACTACTTCAAGGGCACCCGCAGCTCGGACCGGTTCGATCGCCAGGACCGCGAAGCGCCGATCGGCCCCAAGGGCACGCAGGTCATGGACGCGCACGGCGGCTGGTACGACGCGACCGGCGACTTCGGCAAGCACTTCACGCAACTGTCGGACCGCAGCTACTTCAACACTCTCCAGATCCCGCTCACCGCCTGGGTGCTGGCCAAGGCGTACCAGCGGCTCACCGCGCGCGGCGACACCAACTTCACCCAATTGCGAACCTGGCTCGCCGACGAAGCGCTGTTCGGCGCCGACTACCTGCGCCGGGTGAAAATCGCGGACGGCACGTTCGTCACCTCGGTCATCCAGCCTGGGCCGCCGAAGGATCCGAAGCTGCGGTTCGTCCTGGCGAACGACGACGGCGAGCCCGTTCAGGTGAACTACCGCGAAGGCGGCGGGGTCGCGATCGCGGCGCTGGCGGCGGCGACCACGCTGGACGCGTCGGGCGATTACTCCCACGAGGAGTATCTGGCGACGGCGGAGGCGGCGTTCGACTTCTTGGAGCACCACAACGTCGAAATGACCAATGACGGCAAGGAAAACATCCAGGACGACTACGGCGCGTTGCTGGCGGCGGTCGAGTTGTATCAGGTGACCAAGAAGCCAGTATACCGCGAGGCGGCGGCCCTTCGGGCGCATAATCTGTTGCAGCGCTTGGTTTCCTGGAAGTCCTACCGCGACTACTGGCGCGCGGACGACGGCGACCGGCCGTACTTCCATCCCTCTGATGCGGGGTTGCCGGTGATCAGTCTGCTCGCCTACGCCGAGATCGCCGATGCGCCAACGGTTTCCGAGGTGCTGAAGGTGGTACGGCGGTCGCTGGAGTTCGAACTCACGGTGACTTCCGAGGTGCCTAACCCGTTTGGGTATGCGCGGAATCTTGTGCAAGATGGAGAGGGTAAGAGGTACAGCTCATTTTTCTTCCCGCACAACGTCACGCCGCGAGTGAAAGACCAGTGGTGGCAGGGCGAGAACGCGCGGATCGCTTCGCTCGCGACCGCCGCTCGGCTTGCCGCGCAACGGTTTTCGGGCGAGTTCGCGGGTCGGCTGCGGTCGTACGCGGCGGACCAGCTGAACTGGATCTGCGGCAGCAACCCGTACGGCGTGTGCATGCTCGACGGCAGCGGCCGCGGCAACCCGCAGTACAGCTGGCTCGGGTCGTGGCAGTTCCTGCCGACGGCGGGCGGGATTGTCAACGGCATCACCGGCTTGAACGAGGACGGCAGCGGAATAGCGTGGGACCGCGGTTACGTGGTCACCGGAAAGGACGACGACTGGCGGTGGGATGAACAGTGGCTGCCGCACTCGACTTGGTACTTGTACGCGGTCGCGGTGGGGGACTGAGGTGGGGTCCCGAGGCGTTGGGCGATCGGCAGATTCCGGTGGCGGTGCGGGGTGGACGTCTGCTCTGGCGAGGACGGTGAAGGGACGTCTGCTCTGGCGAGGCCGATGAAGAGATGCTCGCGGGCGGTTCCGCAGGATTCCCTCGCGGACGCCTGGTTCGGTGCGCCGCGGAGCGTGGTCGTATCTGGGCGTGGTGCGTTGCGGAGTGTGGTTGTGCCCTGGGCGTGGTGCGCCGCGGAGCGTGGTCGTGCCCCGGGCGTGGTGTGTCGCGGAGCGTGGTTGTACCCGAGCGAGGTGTATCGCGGAACATGGTCGTACTCGGGCGAAGTGCGTCGCGGACCTTGGTGGTGCCGAGCCGGGCTGCGATGCGTCGAGCCCGCTGTGGAGTGGACGCGCCCTGGCAATGGCGACGGAACTCGGCCGTGCCCGGCAACGGTCGCACAGCGTCGGAGGTCGCCGTGGGCGCTCGGTGCTGGAGCGAGGCTGGTTCGGCGGGTTGCGAAACCTAGTCAGGTCCGCGTGGGGCTGCCTAGTGCTGAGCATCCCGTGAATCGCTGGATCAACGAGGCTTGAAGCATGGCCGTGCCCGGCACGATCTGAATCGTGCCGGGCACGCCAGGTGCATCAGCCAGAAGCTAGTGCGAACGCTAGATCAATGGCCCACGGAACTTAGCCGTCCCCGGCACCAGTTCCACAGTCCCAAGCCCGCCATGAGCACTCGCGTACGCCAGCTCGCGGGAAATATCGCCGACTCCGTTCGTCCCGGGCTGGGGTGCCAGGTTCAGCGTGCTCAGCACCCCGAGCGCGTTCCCGTCCCGGTCGAGGAAGCCGCTGCCGGAATCGCCGGGGATGCCGGGCGTCACCGTCAGTACGGTGTGGCTCCAGCCGCCGCCGGTGTCACCCAGACTGGTGCCTTGTTTGGGGGACAGTTGGGTGATTCCGCCGCGGAGTTCGGAGTTGCCGTAGCTCAGCACTGTGCCTAGTTGCTTCGTGCCGGTGGTGTTCACGCCGGTCGGGCCGCCCCAGAACGGGAGGCTGGGGTTCACCTTCGACACGTCCGCCGGGTCGATCTTCACCAGTGCGAGATCGTTGTACTGGCAGGTGTTCGCGTCCGCTTCGTGGCGGGACTGCATGGTCAGCCACGAGTTGTAGACGAGCGTTCCCGGCTTGCTCGCGCCGGTGATCGAGACGGGGGTGCCGAGCGGGAGCGAACCAGCCGAGCAGCCGTTCGTTTCGGTCGAGCCGCCGGTGCCGGAGCAGTGCGCGGCTTGTCCGAGGAACACGTCCGTTCCGTTGCTGTACACGAAGTTCGAGGTGCATTGCGCCCCGTTGGTGTGCGTCTGCACCCCGGGGTGCACGGCGGCGGTGTCCGCCGGCGCCCAGGTCGGGGTCGTTGCCCACGCGGTCGCGGGCAGCATCGCGGCGGCGGTCGCCAGGGCCGTCACCGCACTGGCCCGGGCCAGTGGTCGAGGGGTCTTCATCGGGCTCCCTTCGAGAAGGCCAGCACTCACTCGGACGTGTGCTACTGACTGGTAGGCATCGCGGGGTACATCACACCAGAGAGTGGTGCCAGTCACAACCGTCGTGACCCTGGGTGACTGTTGACCTAGAGCTAGCTAGAGGTTGCAGACTGGCCTTATGACTGGGGAATGGAACATCGAAGCAGCGGACGTCGACGCCTACCTCGCGCGCGTGGGGCAGCGGCGGGAGAAGCCGTCTGTAGCGGCGCTGGCGCGGCTGGCGCAGGCGCACGTCCGGGCGATCCCGTTCGAGAACATCGACGTGGTGATTGGCCGGCACCGCGGGATCGAGCTGGATGTCGTCAGCGAGAAGCTCGTCGGACGCCGCCGGGGCGGGTATTGCTACGAGCAGGCCGGGTTGTTCGCGGCCGTCGCCGAGCAGCTCGGGTACGAGGTGCAGCGCACGGTCGCGCGGGTGCAGCCGCGCAAGAGCGGGCCGTACACGCACATGACACTGGTGATTACCGTTGAGGGGCAACAGTTTCTGGTGGACGTCGGGTTCGGCGCGGGGATTCTGCTGCCGATGCCGCTGATCGACGGGGCCGAAGTGGACCAGGCCGGATGGACGCACCGGATGACGCTGCGCGACGGCTGGTGGGTGCTGCAGAAGCAGGACGGCGACGGCTGGGAAGACCTGCACGAGGTGCTCCCGCTGGTGAACAGCCGCCCGATCGACTACCAGGTGTTCCACCACTACACGTCCACGCATCCGAAGTCGCCGTTCACCGGGCGCATCGTGGTGATGCGGCTTGAACCCGGCCGATTCCGCCGGCTGCTCGGCCGCGAATACCAGGAGAGCCATCCGGACGGCACGGTCGAAACGCGCACGATCGAACCGATTGATCTCGGCAAGACGTTGGAGGACCTGGACGTCTTCCTCACCGAGGACGAGCTGGCGGCGCTGCTCGAGACTTACTGAAACAGCTCCGCGGCGGCGAGCGGCCGGCCGAGGTGGTAGCCCTGGGCCTGGTCGCAGCCGAGTTCTCGCAGCAGTGCCAGCTCTTCCGCGGTCTCGACGCCTTCCGCGACCACGGTCAGGTCGACCGCGTGCGCCATCGCGATGATGCTCGTGACGATCGCGGCCGCGTCGCGGGAGTCGGCGATGCCGGTGATGAACGAGCGGTCGATCTTGAGGGTGTCCAGCGTCAGCCGGCGCAGCTGGGCCAGCGAAGAATAACCAGTGCCGAAGTCGTCGATAGCCAGCAAAACCCCGAGAGAACGCAAGGCGGACAGCACTTCCGCCGCCGCCGACGTATCGCGCATGAGGGCGCTTTCGGTGACTTCCAACGTCAACGAGCCGGGCGGCAGGCCGGTGGTGGCGAGTGCGTCGCGGACCGCCGGGACCAGATGCGGGTCGTCCAGTTGCCGGACGGAGAGGTTCACTTTCAGGCTGAGGTCGAGCCCCCGGCCGGTGCGCAGGGCGGCCAGTTCGCGCGTGGTATCGCGCAGGACGTACTTGCCCAGCACGTTGATCAGTTCGCTTTCCTCGGCCAGCGGGATGAATTCCGCGGGCGAGATCGCGCCGTGTTTCGGGTGGGTCCAGCGCAGCAACGCTTCGACGCCAACCATTTCACCGGTGCGCAGGTCGACCACCGGCTGGTAGGCCGGCCACAGCTGTCCACTGTGGACAGCGTCGCGAAGGTCCTGTTCCATCCGCAGTCGGCGTTGCATGCGTTCCCGCAGTGCGACGTCGAAGAATTCGAACCGGCCGCGGCCGCGGGATTTCGCTTGGTACATCGCGACATCCGCGTCGCGCAGCAAATCCTCCGCGCTGCGGCGGTCGCCCGGTTCGACGAGGACGATGCCCATGCTCGCGTCGAGGTGCAGTTGCCTGCCGTGCACCGAAACCGGCTCCGCCAGCACGGAACGCAGGTGCGCGGCGAACACGCCGACCTGCGCCTGGCCGGTCGTCGCGGACGTGACGACCACGAACTCGTCGCCGCCCAGCCTGCCGACGACGTCGTCGGGGCCGGTGGCCCGGCGCAGGCGTTCGCCGGCGATGCGCAGGACCTGGTCGCCGACCGGGTGGCCGAGGGAATCGTTGATCAGCTTGAACTTGTCCAGGTCGAGGAACAGCACCGCGGCCGCCTCGGTGCCGTCGCGGCGGTCGAGCCGGTCCAGCACCAGGGTGCGGTTGGCGAGCCGGGTCAGCGGGTCGTGGGTCGCTTCGTGGGCCAGCCGGGCGCTGATCGCGCGCCGTTCGGTGATGTCGGTGAAGGACGTGACCACCGAGACGCCGTTCGGGTCGTCCGAGTCGAGCAACCGCGAGGTCAGTGACACCCACACGTCGCGGCCGTCGGGCCGGCGCAGGCGCACGACCAGGCCGTTGTGCGTGCTCCCGGTGCGGCGCGTGTGCATGGACGGCAGGTCGTCGTCCGGGATCCGGTTGCCGTCCTCGTCGAACAGCACGAGGGTCGTGCACGGCACGCCGAGCAGCTGCGTCTCCGGGACGCCGAGGATGCGGCAGGCGGACGGGTTCGCCGACTGGATCAGCCCGGTCGGGCCGATCACCAGCACGCCCTCGTCGAGCGCGGCGACGACCGTCGCATAGTGCTGCTCGACGCGCCGACGTGCGGTTTCGTCGGTACAGACCAGGAGGAAGCCGTCGACGGTCTCGGTCGCGGACACCCGGACCTGCCGCGGCGAGCCGTCCCGGCCGCGGTGGGTCTGCGCGGCGACGCCGTCGCGGATCGCGGCCGGGTTGGGGTCGATGCCGAGCACCTCGTGCACCCGTCTGCCGAGCGCTTCCGGGGCGGGCCAGCCGTAGACGGTCTCCGCGGCCGGGTTCCAGCCGGTGACGATGCCCTCGGCGGTGATCGTGACGATGGCGTCACTGACGTGCGTGACCAGCGCTTCTTGCGCGCGAACGGCGGCCGCGGCGGCGTGCTTGACGGTGCTGTCGCGGATCACCACTTGGAACGACGGCGGATTCGAGTCGCTGGTGCGTACCGACACGGTTTCCGCCACGAATTTGCTCCCGTCCAACCGTTTCAGCACCGCTTCCCGCGGTTCCGCACTGGGATCCTCAAGCAGCTGCGCGGATTCGGCGGCCACAAAATCCGCGAACTCCCGGCTGACGACCTCGTGCGCCGCCCGTGCCGCGAACAGGTCGAGCGCGGCCTGGTTGGCGTAGGTGACGACGCCGCCCGAATGCACGCAGATCGCGTCCGGGCTCTGTTCCATCAGCAGCTGGTAGCGGTCGGACAGCTCCGCGAGGTCGGACTTCTCCGGCTCAGTTTCCGCGACCGCGGACGCGACGCCGAGCAGGCCGGTCGTGTGGTCCCGTTCGCCGACGGTCCTGGCGCGCAGCCGGATGCGGCGAGGGGTCCCGTCGGCGCCGTCCTGTGGCTGTTCGAGTTCGAAATCGCGGCCGGGCGGGGTGCGGCGGAGGTTCGCGGTGAGCGGGCGCAGCAGCTCGGTGAGCCGGTCGCACAGCTCCTTGCCGGTCGCGCCGGGGAGGCCGAGGACGGCGTCGAGGCCGGGCAGCCAGGTGAGGGTCGCCGGTTCGGAGGCGTGCAGGGAGAACAGGACCCCCGCGCCGGCGTCCGGCCGCAGGCCCGCGAGCTGGGCGCGCCGGGTGATTCCACCCGGTTCACCGGCCAGGGCGTCAGCCTCCATGGTGCTTCCGATCCCCCTTGTCGGCGTATGGCCCGTCGATTACACCACCGAGTGAAGCCTGTGTATATCCGCACGGGGAGCCGCTTGCATCACTCGTCTGGACGCCGACGACGGGTGCTATCGGGCGACGCGGGGCACGCTGCGCAGTCGCGGACCCCACACGAGCAGGCCGAAGTGGGCCGCACAGGTATGTCCGAGGACGGTCACGACGGACGCGAGACTGGCCGGATCGTCGGTCACATAGACGCTGATAACGAATAGCTCAAGGGCCGCGATCCCGACGATTTTGGCCCTGCCGCGCAGCAGCGCGACGAGCACGCCGGCGGTGGTGAGGAAGCCGTAGCTGACCCCGATGTCGAGCCAGCGGCCTGCGGAGTGCGGCAGGACGTCGGTGTGGATCAAGGCCATCACCGGCAGTTCGGTGGCGATCGTGGCGAGCACGTGCCCGCTGAAGAAGACGAGAGCCGTCCGGAGCCCGCCGAACCGCCGCTCGAACGGGGCGACCGCGATCGCGAAGATCACCGCGTACGGCAGCCAGCCACCGTCGGCGATCCAGAAGGCGCTGGTCAGGAGAGCGGTGAGGGGGTGGCGCGCCATGTTGTGCGCGTCGGTGCTGGAGACGGCGAGGAGCTTGTCGGTGAGCTTCGGGCTGGCGAACCGGATGAGCAGCGAGGTGCCGAGGAGGAGGACGAGGTAGCCGAAGGTGAACGGCGTGGACCGCGGGCTGGGGACAAGGCTGAGCCAGGCTCGTTTCGGCCGCCAGGTCGCGGGGATGGCCAGGAAGGGAAGCCTGGGGGCGGGCTGGACGAGGTCGAGCGGATCGATGTCCGGCAGCACGGCCGTCGCCGTCGGCTGCGGGGATCCGATGAGGTCGGCCAAATGGGTTCCGCCTGCCGGGGTCGTGGCCGTGGTCCCGGCTGTGGTCCCGGCCGGTTCGAGGACGTCGGTGGTCCCGGCGGGCGGGACGACGCCCGGAGCCTGCCCGCGCAGCCACGTCAAGGACCGCCACTTCCGGGGAGTTCCCGTGGTGGCAGCACTGCGCGCCGGGCGGGGTGCCGGGTCCGGCTCGCGCAGCGACATGCGTCCAGAGTGGCTGGGCATGCTGGGATTTTGGCCAAGAGCAGCTGTGAATGCGCTGTGATTCACACCCGCTAGAGTGAGCACCCTGGGTAGAAGGTTTCGCCCGTTGTCACCCGTTCAGTGGACTCATCCGGTAGGAATAGGCCACTCCTGGTGAAAGGTCACGCTGGTGAACGACGAGGTTTCGGTCGCCGAGCTGTTGGTGCGCGAAGGACACGAACGACGGATCCCACCGCCGTCCCGGTCCAGGTGGCGCATGGTTTCGGTGATGCTCGCGGTGATCGTCGGCTGCGGGGCGGCGGCCATGCTCGTCTCATACGGGACCACGGCGAGCGACGGTGCCTCCCGGATCACCGAGATGCGCGTGATCGAGATGCCGGACCGCACGGGCGGCGCCGGCGGCGTCGACGAGACCAACCCGCCGACGCCCACCGGCGAGGAGACCGAAGGGGGCACGGTCGGCGTCGGGGATGCTCCTTCGAGCAAGGTGAACGTCAACCCGCTCGGCGAGCACAGCACGCCTGCTCATCCGGCTGATTCTGTTCCGTCTCACCCGGCGTCGAGCGAACGGCCGGAGACCACCGGTCCGACCGCGCCGTCTCAGCCGTCGTTGAGCCCATCGGGACCGTCGAGTTCGAGCCAGCCGCCTTCGCCGAGCAGCCATGAGCCGCCGTGCGTTCTGAACATTATTTGTCTCTGACCTATTTGTCCGGTGAAACCCTGAGCGTCCGCTGAGCGCGATCCGCGCGGCGGGGCGGAAACCGGCATGATCGGCCGCGTGCCGAATACAAAGCTGCGTGCCTGGCTCCTCGAGGGCGAGCACAAGCGCGCCCAGCAGATGACCGGTGGCAAGCGGGAGACCAAAAAGGCCGAACAGCCGTGGTGGAAGGTCATGTGCCTCACCGGCGTCGACTACTTCTCCACGCTCGGATATCAGCCGGGGATCGCCGCGCTCGCCGCCGGGGTGTTGTCGCCGTTGGCCACTGTGGTGCTGGTGGTGCTCACGCTTGCCGGGGCGCTGCCGATCTATCGGCGGGTGGCGCGGGAGAGTCCGCACGGCCAGGGGTCGATCGCGATGCTGGAGAAGCTGCTGTCTCGGTGGGGCGGCAAGCTGTTAGTGCTTGCGCTGCTTGGATTTGCGGCTACTGACTTCGTGATCACGGTGACGTTGTCCGCGGCTGACGCTACTGCGCACGTTATTGAGAATCCGTTTGTTCCTACCGCGCTGCATGGCGGGCAGGTTTGGATCACGTTGGTGCTCATTGCCTTGCTCGGGGCGGTGTTTCTCAAGGGGTTTGCTGAGGCTATCGGGGTTGCGGTCGTTCTCGTGGGGGTCTATCTCGCGTTGAACGTTGTCGTGGTGGCTGTTGCGTTGGCGCATGTGTTCGGGGCGCCGCAGCTTGTTGTTGACTGGCAGAACTTGTTGGTCAGTGAGCATCCCAATCCTTGGATGATGGTCGGGGTTGCTCTGGTGGTGTTTCCCAAGCTGGCGCTGGGGTTGTCTGGGTTTGAGACTGGGGTTTCGGTGATGCCGCTGGTCCGAGGGGCTGCTGGGGACACTGAAGCGGAGCCGGTTGGGCGGATTCGGAATACTCGGCGGTTGCTGGTTACTGCTGCGCTGATTATGAGCGCGTTCTTGATTACGTCCAGTTTCGCTACTGCGGTGTTGATTCCGCAGCGGGAGTTTCAGGCTGGCGGGAAGGCCAACGGGCGGGCGTTGGCTTATCTTGCGCACAGTTATCTTGGGGATGGGTTTGGTACTGTTTATGATGTCAGTACCATTGCGATCCTTTGGTTTGCTGGGGCTTCGGCGATGGCTGGGTTGTTGAATATTGTGCCTCGGTATCTGCCGCGGTATGGGATGGCTCCGGATTGGGCTCGGGCTACTCGGCCGTTGGTGATTGTGGTTTCGGTTATCGCGTTTGTTATTACGTTGATCTTCGATGCCGATGTCGAGGCTCAGGGCGGGGCGTATGCGACCGGGGTGCTGGTGTTGATTTCCTCCGCTTCGGTGGCGGTTACGTTGTCTGCTCGGCGGCTTAAGCAGCGGGCGTTTTGGGGTTATCTGGTTATTACTGTGGTGTTTTTGTACACGACGGTTGCCAATATTGTGGAGCGTCCTGAAGGGGTCAAGATCGCTGGGTTCTTTATTGGGGCGATTGTCTTGACCTCGTTGATCTCGCGGGCTACTCGGTCGTTGGAGTTGCGGGTCGAGAAGGTTGAGTTCGATGCGGCTGCGCGGCGGATTGTGGACAAAGCGGTTCGGTCTGGGGCGGTTCGGATTATTGCCAACGAGCCGGATGCTCGGGATGAGGCTGAGTACCGGGAGAAGGAGTTGGAGGCTCGGGGGGACAATCATATTCCCCGGGATAGCGCGTTGTTCTTTCTTGAGGTTACTATTTCGGATGCTTCGGATTTTGAGACTACGTTGCGGGTGCATGGGGAGAAGCGGGCCGGGTATCGGATTTTGCGGATGAAGAGTCCGTCTATTGCTAATGCTATTGCTGCGGTTTTGTTGCAGTTGCGGGATGAGACTGGGATGCAGCCGCATATTTACTTTGCTTGGACGGAGGGGAATCCGTTTAAGTTTTTGGGGCGGTATTTGTTTTTTGGGGATGGGGATGTGCCGCCGGTTACTCGGGAGGTGTTGCGGAGGGCGGAGCCGGATCCTCATCGGAGGCCGTTGGTGCATGTGGGGTGACTTCTCGTCGCCTGGCGGCGACATCGCTTGGTGGTTGCGTGGGGCACCCCGAAGCGTGAGTGTGCTGACGGTCTGGGGGTGCTTGTCAAGGCGGGAAA
>NZ_JBSFNS010000127.1:0-20605 GCF_053587275.1 Amycolatopsis sp. NPDC003676 | reverse complement strand
AGCCGAGCCGAGCCGAGCCGAGCCGAGCCGAGCCGAGCCGAGCCGAGCCGAGCCGAGCCGAGCCGAGCCGAGCCGAGCCGAGCCGAGCCGAGCCGAGCCGTTGTTTCGGCAGCCCGCTAGGGCCCGCCGCGGGATCCGGCCGTGATCCAGATCGCGGGAACTCGCGGGCGCCTCCGCCCGACCATTCTGTTGTGCGCACTATTCCGGCCCCGCACCGGCGGGGTTTGCTTGCCGCAGCGGGGTTTGCCGCCGTGGCCGTCGTGGCGGTGGTCGCCGCGGCGGGCGATGTCTATGCCGCTCTCGGCAACCCGGCTCCCGGCCCGTTGACGTCCTTGGGCACCTCCTTGCTCCGGTTGATCGCCGACGCGGCCGGGGTGGTCTGCGTCGGCGGGCTGGCGTTCGCGGCGTTTCTGAGCCCGCCCGGCGAATCGGGACGGCTCTCCCCGGACGGCTACGCAGCGACCCGCACCGCTGCGGGCGCCGCGGTCGTCTGGGCGCTCGCGGCCGCGGTGCTGGTGCCGTTCGACGCCGCTGACGCGTCCGGGCGCCCGGTTTCCGAGGCGTTGCACCTGGCGAACCTCGCCGTCCTCGTCGACGCCATGGAGGAACCCAAAGCCTGGCTCTGCGTCCTGGCAGTGGCGACGACCGTAGCGATCGGCGTTTGGCGCACGTTGACCTGGCGCACCACGGTGTGGTGGCTGGGGCTCGCCATCGTCGGACTGCTGCCGCGCGTCATCGCCGGGCACGTTTCCATCGGCGGGTGGCACGACCTGGCCACGAATGCCTTGGTGTGGCACGTGATCGCGGCAGCCCTGTGGACTGGCTCCCTCGTCGCGCTGCTGCTCCACGTCCGGCGTTCGGGCTCGGCACGAGAGGTCGCGCTGCGCCGGTATCGGCGGTTGGCGACCTGTTGTCTCGTCGTACTCGCCGCGTCCGGAATAGTCGACGGCCTCGCACTTGCCCGTCCGGCTGGATTACTTACTGGCTATGGTTTTCTCCTCGGGGTGAAGGTCGTGGTCACGGTGGTGTTGGCGGTGCTGATCGCCGGCACGCGCCGTCGTTGGGGCGGCGGGAAAGCGGCTCTCGTTGCTGAGGTCGTGGTGCTGGCTGGGGCTATGGGCGTCTCGGCTGGGCTGGCGCATCTGGTGCCACCGGCGTTCGTGGACGATCCGGCGACCGTCGGCGAGACTGTGCTCGGCTACGACCTGCCTGACCCGCCGACGTTCGCCCGGCTCTTCCTGGATTGGCGTCCGGACCTGCTGCTCGGTGTCGTGGCAGTGCTCGCCGTCGCGGCCTACGCGGTCGGGGCGCGCCGTCTCCGCACTCGCGGCGACGGCTGGCCGCGCGGCCGGTTCTGGGCGTGGACCTGCGGCTGGGCGACGGTGCTGATCGCGACGTCGTCCGGCCTGGGCAAGTACTCGTCCGGAACCTTCAGCCTGCACATGGTCATCCACATGACGCTGGCCATGCTCGCCCCGGTGCTGCTCGTGCTCGGCGGCCCGGTGACCCTCGCGTTGCGCGCCTTGCCGGTGGCGGGCAAAGGACCGGACGGTCCGCGCGAGTGGCTGGTGGCGCTGCTGCACTCGCGGTTCACGCGCCTGGTCGCGCACCCGCTGGCGGCGTCGGTGGTGTTCGTCGGCTCGTACTACGCGCTGTACTTTTCGGGCCTGTTCGGCGAGGCGATGCGCTACCACTGGGCGCACCAGCTGATGAACCTCCATTTCCTCGTGTCCGGCTACGTTTTCTTCTGGCTGGTGATCGGCGTCGACCGCCCGCCGCGCTCGTTGCCGCATCTCGCGCGGCTCGGCATGATGTTCGCGGTGATGCCGTTCCACGCGTTCTTCGGCGTGATCCTGATGAACAAGCAGACGGTGATCGCCGAGACGTTCTACCGCTACCTGTCCCTGCCGTGGATGCCTGACCTCCTCTCCGATCAACGCCTTGGCGGCGGCATCGCCTGGGCCACCGGGGAAATCCCGATGATCGTGGTCGTCGTGGCGCTGCTGGTGCAGTGGGGCCGCCACGACGACCGCGAAGCCGCGCGTCTGGACCGTCGCTTCGACCAAGGCGACGACGACGATTTCGCCGCCTACAACGCGATGCTCGCCAACCTGGCGGCCAGAAGGCAGTAGCCGCGGTCCGATGCCTGCCTCAGCGAATCAGGTTCGGTCGCTCCTGAGCTTCGCTCGACCGGCATCGGTCCCGCTGCTCGCTGAATCCGCCTGCCCGCAGATCGCGCGTCGGATGGGCACAGTCTCGTTGCACCGCAACGACTCCATCGTTAAACCACCGCATCCACCACCTTGTCCAAGGCTCCGTCCTTGACGTCCGCGACGAGAACTTTCAGCTGTGCCAAGCTCATCTGCACGCGCTGCCCGAAGTCGTCGGTCAAGACGACGCGACGCTCCGGCGGGGCGGCGTCGTCGAGGAACAGCTCCGGGCAGCCGCAGTCGCAGTTGCCGCAGAACGTGGTCACGTGCCGAAGATCTCCTGCTACGGCAAAGGTTTCGGACATTTTCGCTCCTGTCTGATCGGGTCGGTTCGGGCACTGCCACCATCTGGATAGTCGTCGGAGAAGGGCGAAAGGTTCCCAAGTCACCCGAAGGAGTGGCGACGGAAAACCAGGCGTACTATGGAAATCAGTCCGCCTTCCCGGCACTGGCACTGCCACCGCTTTCGTGCCCGTCCTGGAATTCGGAGAACCATGTCCACGCAGACCGCCGCCCCCGCGGCGACCCCGACTCGTCAACTCGATCTCGCCGTCGGCGGGATGACCTGTGCCGCTTGCGCGGCGCGCGTCGAGCGTTCCCTCGGCAAGCTCGTCGGCGTCCGCGCCACGGTGAACTACGCGACCGAACGCGCGACCGTCCGCTATCCGCCCGACCTTGACCCCGCCTCGCTGGTCGCGACGATCGAGCGGGCGGGCTACACCGCGACTGTCCGCGGCGAAACGACCCCGGAAAACCGCGACGCGCGAGTGCGCGATCTGCGCCGTCGGCTGATCGTGGCCGCGGTCCTGGCTGTCCCGCTGGGAAACCTGTCGATCACGCTCGCGCTCGTGCCGTCGTTGCGATTCCCGTTGTGGGGCCTGGTATGCCTGCTGCTCGCGACGCCGGTCGTCTTCTGGTCGGCGGCGCCGTTCCACCGGGCCGCGCTGCGCAATCTGCGGCACCGATCGTCCAGTATGGACACTCTCGTTTCCTTGGGCGTGCTGGCGTCCTACCTGTGGTCGGCGGCCTCGGTGCTGATCGGATCGGGCACCGAGGCGGGTTACTGGATCGGGTTCGGCGCGACCGCGCCGGGTGCGGATTCGGTGTACCTCGACGTCGCGGCAGGCGTGACGACGTTCCTGCTTGCTGGCAGGTACTTCGAGGCGCGGTCCCGGCGCGGCGCGGCGGACCTGCTCGGTGCGCTGGACGCGCTGGCGGCCAAGGACGTGCGGATTCTGCGCGCGGAAGGCGAAGTGCTGGTCGGAATCGGAGAACTGGCGGTCGGCGACCGGTTCGTGGTGCGGCCGGGGGAGAAGATCGCCGCTGACGGAACCGTCGGCAGCGGTCTGTCCACAGTGGACGTCAGTGCCATCACGGGAGAACCGGTTCCGGCGGAGGTCGGGCCGGGAAACCGGGTGATCGGCGGGAGCATCAACCTGAACGGCAGGCTGGTGGTGCGCGCGGAGGCGGTCGGGGCGCGGTCGCAGCTGGCGCAGATGAGCGCGCTGGCCGAGCGGGCGCAGGAGCGGAAAGCGGCGGTGCAGCGGCTGGCCGACCGGGTGTGCGCGGTGTTCGTCCCCGTGGTCTCGGCGCTCGCGGTGCTCACGCTGGCGGGGTGGCTGCTCAGCGGGAACCCGGTGCGGGACGCGTTCGGGGCGGCGGTGTCCGTGCTGATCATCGCGTGCCCGTGTGCGCTGGGGCTGGCGACCCCGACGGCGTTGATGGTCGGCGTCGGGCGGGGTGCGCAGCTCGGGATTCTGGTGAAGGGGCCGGACGCGCTCGAGGCGAGTCGTGCGGTCGACACCGTCGTGCTGGACAAGACCGGCACGGTGACTCAAGGGCGGATGACTCTCGCCGAGACCAGGGCGTTCGGGTCGTACTCGGCGGCGGAAGTGCTGCGTCTCGCCGCTGCGGTGGAAGTATCGTCGGAACACCCGATTGCAGCAGCGATTGTCGCCGGCGGGCCCGAGGTTCATCCGGCCGCCGCTGAGTTCGAGGCCTTGCCGGGGCTGGGTGCGCGCGGCGTGGTCGAGGGGGCAGCGGTAGTGGTCGGGCGGCCCAGGTTGCTGGTCGGCGAAGGGGTTTCGGTTGGCCCGGAGGTCGAGGCCGAAGTGGCGTCGGCGGAGGCTGGCGGGGCGACGGTCGTGCTTGTTGCGAAAGGCGGCGAGGTCGCGGGCATGCTCGTAGTGCGGGACGAGGTGAAGCCGTCGGCGCGGGCGGCGGTCGCGCAGTTGCATCGGCTGGGATTGAAGACGGTGCTGCTGACCGGCGATAACGAGGCGACGGCGCAGGCGGTCGCGGCGGAGGTCGGGATTCCCGAGGTGCTCGCCGGGGTTTTGCCGAGCGAGAAGGCCGCGGCGGTGTCCGCGTTGCAGCGCAACGGACATCGGGTAGCGATGGTCGGCGACGGGGTGAACGACGCTCCGGCGCTGGCGACCGCTGATCTCGGGCTGGCCGTCGCCGAGGGGACCGATCTGGCCTTGCGGTCGGCCGACATCATCCTGGTCCGCGACGATCTGTCGGTGCTGCCGGACGCGATCCGTCTCGCTCAGCGGACATTGCGCACTATTCGCGGCAATCTCGTCTGGGCGTTCGGGTACAACGTGGCCGCGTTGCCGCTCGCCGCGTGCGGACTGCTGAATCCGCTGATCGCGGGGGCCGCGATGTCGCTGTCGTCGGTGCTGGTGGTGGCCAACAGCTTGCGGCTGCGGAATTTCGCGCCCGGCCGCTGAGCCGGGGGTGGGCGGGATCACCCTGGCCGTCGCTCACTCGATTAGGTTAGGTTTGCCTAATCGGTCGGCGACGGAGGGTGAGGTGCGCGGTGACGCGGGACGCGGAAGCCGGGATCGAGGGGCGGGTCGCGCTGGTCACCGGCGGTGCGCGCGGAATCGGGGCGGCCGTCGTGGAGGCGCTCGCCCGGGCCGGTGCCGTGGTGGCCGCGGTCGACATCGACGAGGAGGGGGTGCGGGAGGTCGCCGCGCGGGACTACGGCGCGGGGCTGGCTCAGGTTGACGCCGGGGCTCTTTCGGGGGCCAGGGCGCTTGGCCGTCTCGCGGGAAGTTCTGCCGCGGAGGATGGTGCGCGACCGCCGGCGGAATCGGTTGCGGGGGTGCTCGCGGACGGTCCTGGGCGGATAACAGCCGATGCGGCGCGGGGTCGGGTGGACGCCAGTGTCCAGCTGCCGGTCCGCGGATGGCGCGGGCGGGTGGTGCCGTTCGTGGCGGATGTTGGGGATCCGGCGGCGGTCGCGCGGGTGGTGGCGGATGTCGAGCGCGAGTTGGGGCCGATCGGGATCGGGGTGTCGGTCGCGGGGGTGTTGCGGCCTGGGACGGTCAGCGAGACCAGCGACGAGGACTGGGCGGCGACCTTCGCGGTCAACTCGACTGGGGTTTTCACTGTGCTGCGCGAGATCTCCCGGCGGATGCAGCCGCGGGGGATCGGGGCGCTCGTGACTGTGGGGTCGAACGCGGCTGGTGTCCCGCGGACCGGGATGGCTGCTTATGCGGCCTCGAAGGCTGCGGCGACCATGCTCACTCGCTGTCTCGGGCTGGAGCTCGCCGGGTCGGGGATTCGGTGCAACATCGTCTCGCCGGGGTCGACCGACACCGACATGCAACGTCTACTGTGGACGGACGACTCCGGCGAAGCTCGCGTGATCGCGGGGAATCCGGAGGAATTCCGCGTCGGGATTCCGCTCGGGCGGATCGCCGACCCGGCCGATATCGCGGACGCGGTGCTGTTCCTCGCGTCCGACCGGGCGCGGCACATCACCATGCAGAACCTCTACGTCGACGGCGGGGCCACGCTGCGCGCGTGACCCGGGTTGACCCGCCGGGCGGCTTTTCCTTTTCGTCCGGATACGGTAGCGTCCATTAGGTTAGGCTAACCGAACAGTCAAGGTCTGGACCTTGTCCAAGGAACAGACGGGGCGGCTCGGCCGCCTGCGCGTGTGCGAAAGGGAATTCACCTCGTGTCCTCACCTGCTCCGGCCCGTCCGCGGCCGGTCCACCGGGCGGCGGATCTCCTGGCCGCGTACCTGCCGGGGTCGTTCTACTACTCGTCGGCCCGCGGGGTGCTGCTCGCCGACGGGGTGCACTCGTGCGTCCGCGGCACACCCGGCAACCGGGCCGCGGCTGCTGCTGAGGCGTTGGAAGCCGCTGTGCTGGCGGGGGTTGCCGATCCGGTGGTGGTGGGGGCGATCGGGTTTCGGCCGGATTCCGGGAGCAGCCTGATCGTGCCTGCGGTGGTGCGCCGGGCCAAGGCGCCGGGCGACGCGGCGGGCTCGGATTCGGGCGTGGGCGGTCGCGCGGAGTTGGCTGGCGGGGTTTCGGGCGCGAATGGTCGCGGGAAGTTGGCTGGCGGGGTTTCGGGTCTGGGCGGTAGCGCGGAGCTGGCCGACGAGGTTTCAGGCGTGGGTGGTCGTGCGGAGTTGGCTGGCGGGGTTTCAAACGCGGGCGGTTGCGCGGAGCCGGTCGACGAGGTTTCAAGCGCGGGCGGTCGCGGGGAATCGAGCGGCTTCTCGGCTCAAACCTCCTGGACCGTAGTCCCTCAACCGGCCCCCGAGGTCTACGCCGAAAGCGTCCGCCGGGCGGTCGGTCTCATCGCCGACGGGGAACTGGAGAAGGTCGTCCTCGCCCGCGCGCTGGATCTCGTTGGGCAGCAGGGCCTTTCCGTCCAGCAACTGCTCCGCAATCTCGTCGTGGCGGACCCGGGGGCGCACGCCTTTGCCGTTGACGTCAGCGCACCGGGGGATTCGGCGCCGCGGACGCTCGTCGGGGCCAGTCCGGAGTTGCTGGTGTCTCGCAAGGGGGACGTCGTGACCGCGAATCCGCTTGCTGGCTCGCGGCGGCGGACGGGGGATCCGGTCCAGGACGCGCAGGCGATTGCCGAGTTGAGAGTGTCCGAAAAGGACCTCAATGAACACGCTCTCGTCGCGGCGCAGGTCGCGGAGGTGCTGGGGCGGTACTGCACCGAGCTGGAAGTTCCGGAAGAGCCGGAAGTGATGGGCACGCCTACGATGTGGCACCTTTCCACCCGGATCACCGGGCGAGTGGGGCCGGGCGGGCCGTCGTCGTTGGAGTTGGCTGAAGCTTTGCATCCGACGCCCGCGGTGTGCGGCGTGCCGGTCGAGTTGGCGCGCGACACGATCGCGCGGCTGGAACCCGAGGATCGCGGGTATTACGCGGGGCTGGTCGGCTGGACCGACCTCGCGGGGGACGGTGAATGGGTGGTCACGATCCGGTGTGCGGAGGTGTCCGACAAGACGGCGCGGCTGTTCGCGGGGGCGGGCGTCGTCGCTGGGTCTGATCCGGCGGCGGAACTGGCCGAGACCAGTGCGAAGTTCGGGACGCTGCTGCGCGCGCTGGGTGCGGAGGGGGTCGCGTGAGCCGGTGGCCGGAGGAAGCCGCGGCGAGGTATCGGGCCAGCGGGTATTGGCGGGGGCAGACGTTCGGGGCGTTGCTGACGTCGCTCAAGGACGCGTATGCGAGCCGGACGGCGGTGGTCGGCGAGGAGCAGCGGTGGACGTTCGCCGAACTGGACGAGCGGGCGCATCGGTTGGCGGCTGGGTTTGTCGCGAACGGGATCAAGCAGGGCGACCGGGTGGTCGTGCAGTTGCCGAATATTCCGGAGTTCGTGTCTGTCGTTTTTGGACTGTGGCGGGCCGGTGCGGTGCCGGTGTTCGCGTTGCCCGCGCATCGGGACAGCGAGTTGCGGCACTTCGTGGAGCAGAGCGAAGCACAGGCGATTATCACCGTAAAAGAGCACGCTGGGCACGATCACGCGAAGATGGCGCGGGAGGTTGCCAAGCGGAAATCCCTAGTAGTAGGGGAATCGGAGTTCGCGGAGCTGGCGGCGACCGAACCGCGCGAGCTGCCGGACCCGGATCCGGAGGGGATGGCGTTTCTGCAGCTGTCCGGCGGAAGTACCGGGTTGCCGAAGCTGATTCCGCGTACTCACGACGATTATCTCTACAGCGTCAGGGAAAGCGCGCGGATCTGCGGCCTCAAAAAGGAAAGCGTGTACCTCGCGGCCCTGCCCGTTGCGCATAATTTCCCGCTCAGCTCGCCCGGGCTGCTCGGCGCGTTGCACGCGGGTGCGGCCACGGTGATGGCGCCGCGGCCGGACGCCGACACCGCGTTTCGGTTGATCGAGGCCGAAGGGGTCACGATCAGCGGGGTGGTTCCGCCGTTGGCGGCGGCTTGGGTGCAGGCGGCGGCGCGGACCCAACGAGATCTGTCCTCTTTGGACGTTCTGCTCGTCGGCGGCGCGAAATGCGGCCGGGAACTCGCCGAGCGCATCGGCCCGGCGCTGGGATGCCAGTTGCAGCAGGTGTTCGGCATGGCCGAGGGGCTGGTCTGCTACACCCGGCTGGACGATCCAGAAGACCTCGTCCTGAGCACCCAGGGGCGGCCGATTTCGCCGGACGACGAGGTGCGCGTCGTGAATCCGGACGATCCGCTGGCGAAATCGGACCATGTAGTCGAGCCCGGCGAAATCGGCGCGCTGCTCACGCGCGGGCCGTACACGATTCGCGGCTACTACAACGCGGCCGAGCACAACAAGACTGCGTTCACCGAGGACGGGTTTTACCGCACTGGAGATTTGGTGCGGCAACGGGAATCCGGGCATCTCGAGGTCGTCGGGCGGGCGAAGGAGCAGATCAACCGCGGCGGCGAGAAGGTCGCGGCGGAAGAGGTCGAGAACCATCTGATGGCGCATCCGGGCGTGCTCGACGCGGCCGTCGTCGCGGTGCCCGACGAGTACCTCGGCGAGCGGACCTGCGCGTATGTCGTTCCGGTGGACGGAAGCCAGCCGAGCGCGGCGGAACTGCGCCGGTTCGTGCGCGGGCGCGGGATCGCCGCGTTCAAGGTGCCGGATCTGGTGGAGGTGGTCGGGGAGTTCCCGGTCACCGGCGTGGGCAAGACCAGCAAACGCGAACTGCGGGCGGCGCTGGCCGCCCTGGCGAAGGAGAGGTGAGGCGTGTCCCTGCCGAAGATCCGGGCGTACCCGCTGCCGACGGCGGCGGACCTGCCCGCGGGGCGGGTCGACTGGCGGCCCGACCCGGCGCGGTCGGCCCTGCTCGTGCACGACGTCCAGCGGTATTTCCTTGCCCCGTATGAGGGCTCGCCGATTCCGGAGATGGTCGCGAACATCGCGGAGCTCGCCGAGAAGGCGCGCAGTTACGGCGTTCCGGTGTTCTACACCGCGCAGCCGGGCAAGCAGCCGGCCGCCGATCGCGGGCTGCTCACCGAATTCTGGGGCGACGGCATCGGCGCGGTGATCGACGACGACCCGCGCGCCGCGGACATCGTCGACGAGCTGGCTCCGCGGCCGGGCGACATCGTGCTGGACAAATGGCGCTACAGCGCCTTCCAGCGCAGCACTTTCCGCGAGCAGCTCGGCGACCGCGACCAGCTGCTGATCACCGGCGTCTACGCGCACATCGGCTGCCAGACCACGGCGGTCGAGGCGTTCATGCGCGACGTCCGGCCGTTCCTGATCAGCGACGCGGTCGCGGACTTCGACCGCTCCCGGCACGACCAGGCGTGCGAGTACGTCGCGCAACACTGCGGCGTCGTCACCACCACCGCCGACGCGCTCGCCGCGCTCTCGGCGCCGATTCCCGCAGGAGCACCTCGATGAGCAACCCCGGACTGACGGCCGACCAGGTCAACGCGGACGTCGCCGAACTGCTCGGCTGCGGCCTCGACGAGCTGACCCCGGACACCGACCTCGCCGACCTCGGCCTCGACTCGATGCGGATCATGAGCCTGGTCGAGAAGTGGCGCGGCGCGGGCGCGGCGCAGCTGGAATTCGCCGACCTCGCCGAAGACCCGCGCCTCGGGCATTGGACGAAGCTGCTCACCGGCGGCGCGCAGTGAGCCGGGACGAGCACCGGCACCGCCACACCGCCCGGATCGCGGAGGTCCGCGCGGGCCGTCAGGCCGAGAAAGTGCCGTACCCCATCAGGATCCGACGCGCGGAGGTCGTGCGGACCAGCGCGGTCGGCGCCGGGCTGCTGCGCGTCACCCTCGGCGGGCCGGGCACGGCGGGGTTCGAGGCGCATTCGCCGGACGAGCACGTGAAGATCCTCTTCCCGGACGCCGACGGCCAGCTCCGGCTGCCCGAGGCGAACGGTGACCTGCTCCGCTGGCCGAAGCCGTCGCCGGTTTCGCGCGAGTACACCGTCCGCCGCTACGACCCGGCGTCCGGCGAACTGGACCTCGACGTCGCCCTGCACGACGGCGGTCTCGGCTCGGATTGGGCGCGCGCGGTTCAGCCGGGCGACGCCGTGCACGTCGCCGGTCCGCCGGGCGGGCTGATCGTGCCGCACAACTACGACCGCTACTTGCTCGCCGGCGACATCACGGCGTTGCCCGCGCTCGCGCGCTGGCTGGAGGAACTGCCGCGGACCGTGGTCGGCTGGGCGTTCGCCGAGGTCGCCGACGCGAGCGAGCAGATCGACCTCGACGCTCCGGAAGGCGTCGAAGTCCATTGGCTGCACCGCGGAGCAGCCGCGCCGGGCAGCGTCGAGCTTCTCGCCGACGCCGTGCGCGAAGTCAAGGTGCCCGAAGGCGAACGGCTTTACGCGTGGATCGCCGGAGAGGCGGGCGCGATCAAGCCGTTGCGCCGTTGGCTGCGTGACGACCTCGGGCTCGCCCGCGAGGACTACGACGTGACCGGCTACTGGAAACGCGGCGTCGCGGACTTCGACGACGAGCACGACCACTGATCCACCAGAACAGCAAGGACCCTCGCATGACCGTCACCAGAAAGACCCGTCTCGCCGCCGCTGCCCTCGCGGTCGCCCTCACCGTCGTAGCCGGCTGCGGCTCCGGTGACGCACAAAGCGGCGGGAGCGACGCCCCGACCCGCGTGTTCGCCGCCGACAACGGTGAGATCAAGATCCCGGTCAAGCCGAAGCGCGTGATCGCGACCGGCTACGCCGTCCCCGCGCTGCTCGAGGCGAAGGCTCCGCTTGTCGGGATTTCGACGTGGAAGCGCGGCCTGCCGATGATGACGACCGAGGACCGCAAGAAGTACGACGAGCTGCCGAAGGTCGCGGGCGAACAGGCCGCCGAGACGAACTACGAGGCGATCGCGCAGGCGGATCCGGACCTGATCGTGATCGGCGTGCCGAAGCCGGTGCTCGCGGACATCGACGTCAAGCGGCTGCAGGAGATCGCGCCGGTCGTGGCGATCGGGCCGTCGGTGCCGTCGGCGTGGCGGGAGCTTTCGCGCAAGCAGTCCGACGCGGCGGGCGCGCTGGCCGGGTTCGACGCCGCGCGCCAGGAGTACGAGGCGAAGGCGAAGCAGCTCGCGGACAAGTACAAAGCCGTGCTGCCGCAGCTGAAACTGGGCCACGTCGGCGCGTACGGCGAGGTCGCGAAGGGCAACTTCCAGCGCGAGTTCAAGGATTCCTGGGGCACCAACATCGCGCAGGACCTCGGCGCGAACTACTACGGCCAGGTGAAGGTCAAGGGCGGCGGCTCGAAGGACGTCAGCGAGTACCCGTCGATCGAGGAACTGCCCACGGCGTTCGCGCAGGCGGACGCGATCACCTACTCGGTGAAGCCGGACGGCTCGGTGCCGCCCGCGGTGAAGTACGTGCTCGATTCGCCGTTGTGGAAGGAACTTCCGGCGGTGAAGGCGGGCAAGACGTTCGCCTTCCGCTACACCGAAGCGGCCACCTACCGGGCGGCGATGAAGACGCTGGACGCGGTGGACCAGGCGTTCGCGCCGCTGCTGAAGAAGTGACCGCGCGCAGCCGGACCGCGCTGCTGGCCGCCGCCGTCGTCCTGCTGGCGGCGGTTGCCGTGGTCAGCGTGGGCGTCGGGGCGCACGGCATCGCGCCGGCGGAGGTGCTCAAGGCCATCTTCGGCCACGGTGATCCGGCCGATCAAGCGGTGGTGCGGGACGTCCGTGCGCCGCGGGCGCTGCTGGCGGTCGGCGTCGGCGCGGCGCTGGCGGTGGCCGGGGTGCTCGTCCAGGTGTTGTCGCGCAACCCGTTGGCCGAACCCGGTGTGCTCGGCGTGACCGCCGGGGCCGGGTTCGCCATCACGATCGGTTCCGCGCTCGGCATCGCCGTTTCCGAGTCGGGGGAACTGCTGTTCGCGGTGCTCGGCGCTGTGCTGGCGACGCTGCTGGTGTACGCGGTCGGCCGGCGGTCGCCGTTGCGGATGGTGCTCACCGGAACTGCGCTGACCTTCGTGCTCAGCGGCGTTTCGCTCGGCTTAAGGCTGTTGCTGCCCGACACTTTCGACCGGTACCGGTTCTGGGCGGTCGGTTCGCTGGCCGGCCGGGAACAGGCTCCGCTGACGGTGCCGCTGATCGTGATCGCGGTGAGCGTGGTCGCCGCGTTTCTGCTGAGCCGCCAGCTGAACGCACTCGCGCTGGGCGACACTGTCGCGCACACTCTCGGCGCGCGCGTGGCCCGAATCCGCGCGGTGACGCTGCTGCTGATCACTTTGCTGGCCGGAGCGGCGACCGCGGTGGCCGGGCCGATTCTGTTCGTCGGCCTGATCGTGCCGCATCTCGCGCGGCGCGCGGCGGGCGCTTCGGTGCCGTGGCTGACCGCGTTCGCGGTGGTGCTGGGCCCGATTCTGCTGCTGGTGTCGGACATCGGCTCGCGCGTGCTGCTGCCGACCGGCGAGGTTCCGGTCGCGATCGTGACGGCGTTCGTCGGCGGTCCGGTGCTGATCTGGGCGGTCCGCAAGTACGGGACGGCCGCGCTGTGACCGCGTTCGTGTTCCGCCGGGGGCGGGTTTCGCTGCGGGTCGAGCGCCGCACGGTCGTGCTCGTCGCCGTGCTCGGCGTCGTTCTCGCCGGGCTCGCGTTGCTGGGGCTTTGCTACGGCGCGGCTTGGGCGAGTCCGGCGCGGGTGTTCGCCGCGCTCGGCGGATCCGGCGGCGGACCGGGTGTGGTGATCCGCGAATGGCGGCTGCCGCGCGTGGCGGCCGGGCTCGTGTTCGGGGCCGCGCTCGGGCTGGCCGGGGCCATTTTCCAGAACGTCACCAGGAATCCGCTCGGCAGCCCGGACGTGATCGGCCTCGATTCCGGGGCCTACACCGGCGCACTGATCGCGATGACGGTGCTGTCCGGTTCTCCGGCGCAGCTGACGTTCGCGTCGGTGCTCGGCGGGCTGGTCACCGCGGCCGCGGTCTATCTGCTGTCGATGGGCGGCAGCCGGTCCGGGTTGCGGCTGATCGTCATCGGGATCGCGATCAACGCGATGCTGACCGCGTTGAACTCGTGGATCGTGCTGCGCGCCGACTTGGAAGTCGCGATCGCGGCGGTCGGCTGGAGCGCCGGTTCGCTCAACGGCATCGGCTGGAGCGACGTCGCTGTGCCGTTCGGGGTGCTGGCCGTGCTGTTCGCGGTGTTGCTGACCCGGGCGCCCGCGCTGCACCAAGCGGCGCTCGGCACGGAACTCGCGGTGACGACCGGTGTCCGCCACGAATCCCTGCGGCTGCAACTGGTGGTGATCGGCGTCGCTTGCACGGCGACGGTCACCGCGGTGGCCGGGCCGATCGCGTTCGTCGCGCTAGCCGCTCCGCAGATCGGCCGGAGGCTCGCCCGTGCGCCCGGCATACCGCTGCTGCCCGCCGCGCTGACCGGCGCGGTGCTGCTCGCCGGAGCCGACCTAGCCGCGCAGATGCTGCTCGCCCCGGTGTCGCTGCCGGTCGGCGTGGTCAGCACGGCGATCGGCGGCTGCTACCTGATCTGGCTGCTCACCAAGGAGGTGCGGCGGAAGTGACCGCCCGCTTGACCGCGCGGGATCTCACCCTGCGCTACGGCGACCGCGTCGTGTCGACGCAGTTGCAGCTCGACGTGCCCGACCGCGCGTTCACCGCGGTGGTCGGCCCGAACGCGTGCGGTAAATCGACATTGCTGCGCGCGTTCGTCCGGCTGCTGCGTCCGTCCGACGGCGGCGTGACCTTCGACGGCCGCGAGGTCGGGGCGTATCCGGCCAAGACGCTGGCACGCCAACTCGGCTTCCTGCCGCAGGATCCGTCCGCGCCGGAGGACGTCCGCGTCCGGCAGCTGGTCGCGCGCGGCCGGTTCCCGCACCAGTCGCTGCTGTCGTCGTGGTCGGAGGAGGACGAGACGGCGGTGGTCGGCGCGATGACCGCGGCCGGGGTCGCCGGGCTCGCCGACCGTCCGGTGCAGGAACTGTCCGGCGGGCAGCGGCAGCGGGTGTGGATCGCGGTCGTGCTCGCGCAGCGCACGCCGTACCTGCTGCTCGACGAGCCGACGTCGTTCCTCGACATCGCGCACCAGTACCAGGTGCTGGAGCTGCTGAAGCGGCTGCGCGACGAGGGCCGCACGGTGATCGCGGTGCTGCACGACATCAACCAGGCCTGCCGCTACGCCGACCACGTGGTCGCCATGCGCGACGGCCGGGTCGTCGCCGAAGGCGCGCCCGGCGACGTCGTGGACGCCGCGCTGATCAAGGAAGTCTTCGACCTGCCGAGCGTCGTGGTGCCCGATCCGGTCACCGGGACGCCGATGGTCGTGCCGTCGCTCTGACCCCAGGAGTCACCTGTTGAGCACCGCACTCGCCACCCTCGAGCTGACCAGCGCCCAGCTGGGCATCTGGAACGCGCAGCGGCTGGAACCGGATTCGCCGTATTACCTCGTCGGGGACGTCGTAGAAGTCTCCGGCGGCGCGCCGATAGACCTCGCGGCGCTGGCCGAGGCGATCCGGGCGACCACCGAGGAGGCCGAAAGCCTTCGCCTGCGGGTGCTCGACACTCCGGACGGCCCTCGGCAAACCGTGTCCGCTGAGCCGGTGCCGTTGCCGGAGATCGTTGACCTGCAAGGGGAAGCGGACCCGCTGGCGGCCGCGCACGCCCGGGTCGCGGCGGAGCGGCAGCGGGTGGCCGAGGCGTGTCGCGGGATGCTGGACCGGGCGTTGTTCTCGCACGTGATCCTCCGGCTTTCCGACACCGAAGTGTGGTTCACCCAGCTAGGCCACCATTTGGTGTTCGACGGATACACCGCAGCGATGCTCGCCCGGCGCACGGCCGCCCGGTACACCGCGGCGGTGCGAGGCGATGAGGTTCCGCCGTCGACGTTCGGCCGGTTCGCGGACCTGGTCGAAGCCGACCACGCGTACCGGATGAGCGAGCGCTTCACGAAGGACCGCGCGTACTGGTGCGATCGGTTCACGCCGATGCCGGAGCTGGCCGAGGACGCGAGCGCGGCCGGGCTGCCGGAAGCGACGTTCACCGCGCGCGCCGAACTCACCGCGGACGAGGTCGCCGGTCTTGGCGAACTGGGCAAGCGCGCCGGGACGACCTGGGGTGACGCGCTGATCGCGTGCTACGCGGCGTTCCTGCATCGCGTGCTCGGGACGGCGGACGTCGTGTTCGCGGTGCCGCTGATGTGCCGGGTCGGGGCGGCGTTGCGGACTCCGGCGATGGCGGTCAACGTGCTGCCGTTGCGGGTCCGCGTGCAGCCGGGCGACCGTCCGGAGGAGCTGACCGCGCGGGTCGCGGAGGCGCTGCGGGAAATGCGCGCGCACCAGCGGTACCGGGGCGAGAATCTGCCGCAGGATCTGGCGGTGCCGGGCGCGGGCGCGTTGCTGCACGGGCGCGGGATCAACCTCAAGGCGTTCGACCTGGAGCTGGCGTTCGGCGAGGCGCGCGGGACGATGCGGAACGTCGCGGGCGGGCCGCCGGAGGACATGGGGCTCAGCGTGCTGCCGACGGCTGGCGGCGGGCTGTTGCTCGGCTTTGAGGTCGATGCGCGGTCGCAGGACCAGGCTGGCGTCGACGCGCAGCTTACGGCGTTGAAGGCGTTGATCTCCGCGTTCACTCGGGCGGACGCGCCGGTGGTCGGCGGGGTGGACCTGGTTCCGGATGTCGATGCCTTGCTTGCCGAATGGTCGACACCCGCCGTTGCCGCAACGGAGGTCCGTGAAGGACTCGGCGGGCAGACCGCGCTGGTCTGCGGCGACGAGCGGCTCACTGGTGACGAGGTGCTGGACCGGGTGCACCGGCTGGCGCGGGCGTTGCGGGCGCGGGGTGTCGGGGCGGACGACGTGGTGGCGCTGGCGTTGCCGCGGTCGGTCGATCTGGTGGTGGCGTTGCTGGCGGTTCTTGACGCCGGTGCCGCGTTCCTGCCGCTCGACTTGGCGCATCCGGCGGAACGGCTTCGCTCGCTGGTCGCCGAGGTGACCCCGAAGCTCGCCATCACAAACTCCGACCTGCTGCCGGGAGTGCCGCAGCTTCGGTTGGACGAGCCGTCGGTACGGGACGAGATCGCCGGGTATTCGGCGGCGGAACTGTCCGATGTGGACCGTCATCCGGAAGATCTCGCGTACGTCATCTTCACCTCGGGCTCCACTGGGCAGCCCAAGGGAGTGCTGGTCCGGTCCGGCGGGCTGGAGACGTTGCTGCGGAACCACCGCGCGACCACGGTCGCCGAGACCGCGCAGGGACGACGGCTCCGCGTGGCCCACACGTATTCCTTCGCCTTCGACTCGGCGATCGAACAGCTGCTGTGGATGCTGTGCGGGCACGAATTGCACGTCTACGACACGGAAACCGCGCGCGACGTCGACGCTTTGCACGCCGCTTTCCTGCGCGACCGGATCGACGTCATCGACACGACGCCGTCGATGGCCGCGCCGTTGCTGGACGCGGGTTCGCTCGACCCGGCGTTGCTCGTGCTCGGCGGCGAGGCGACGCCGCCAGCGTTGTGGCAGCGGGTCGCGTCGTCCGGCATTCGGGCGCGCAATATTTACGGTCCGACTGAGGCCACTGTGGACGGTGCCAGCGCGCCGGTCACGGGTGACGAGCCGGTGATCGGGTTCGCGGTGCCGGGCACTAGGGTGTACGTGCTCGACGCGGCGCTGCGCCCGGTGCTGCCGGGCAGTCGCGGAGAGTTGTACCTAGCCGGGCCGCATCTGGCTCGCGGTTATCTCGGCCGTCCGGGCGGGACGGCGGAGCGGTTCGTCGCCGATCCGTTCGGGCCGCCGGGGGAGCGGATGTACCGCACTGGCGACGTCGTGCGCTGGGTGCCCGGTCGCGGTCTGGAGTACCTGGGACGCCGCGACGGTCAGGTCAAGATTCGTGGCCACCGCGTGGAATTGGGCGAGGTCGAGGGCGCGCTCGGCGCGGTTCCCGGTGTTCGGGCGGCTGCGGCGGCGGTGCGCGGGCCGCGCTTGATCGGGTATGTCGTCGGTGCTGGGCTGGTAGCGGAGGACGTGCGCGCGACGCTCGTGCAGCGGTTGCCGGAAGCGATGGTCCCGGCGGCGGTCGTGGTGCTGGACGAACTTCCGTTGACCGGCAACGGAAAACTCGACCGGGCCGCGCTGCCCGCACCGGCAGCGGCAGACGGTGGGCGCGAGCCGCAGACCGAGCGGGAACGGTTGCTGTGCGCGGCGATCGCCGAGGTGATCGGCGTGGAGCGGGTCGCGGTCGACGATGATTTCTTCGCCCTCGGCGGCGACAGCATCACGGCGATCAGCGTGAGCAGCCGGTTGCGGGCACACGGACTCGACCTCCGACCGCGGGATTTGCTGGCACGGCGCAGTTTCGCGGCCCTGGCGGCGGCGAGCCGGGATCTGTCCGAACCGGACAGCGAACCGGACGAGCCGATCGGTGAGGTTCCGGCGCCGCCGATCGTGCGGACGTTGTTCGACCTGAATCCGGATCTGGACGCGATCGTCGGCTATGCACAGTGGACAGTGCTCCGAGTGGACGGTCCGGTGCCAAGGCTGCGCGAAGGTGTTCAGGCGCTTCTGGATCACCACGATGTGCTGCGGCTTCGGGTCGAATCCGACGGTTCGTTGGTGATCCGGCCCCGGGGAGCAGTCGCGGCGTCGGTGAGCGAGGCGACGGGGGATCCGGCCGAGGTGGCGGAGCGGCTGGCGTCCGAATTGGACCCGCGCGCCGGGGAGATGCTGCGGGTCGCACTGGTGGGGGACCAGGTGGTGATCGTCGTGCACCACCTGGCGATCGACGGGGTTTCCTGGCGGATTCTGCTGCCTGATCTCCAGACGGCGTGCGAGGACGGGGTTCTGGAGCCCGTGCGCACTTCCTGGCGACGGCATGCGCTGGCACTCGCCGAGCAGGGCGCGAGCGGTGCGCGACGCGGGGAACTGGAGTACTGGCGGTCGGCGCAGAAGAGCAAGCTTGACCCGACGCTCGATACTGTTGCCACCGCGCATCGTTCGGTTACCGTCGCGAGCGAAGAGGAAAGCACGGCGATCCTCATGACGTTGCCCGCGGCCTATCGTGCGGGCGTCGACGAGGTGCTGCTCGCCGCGCTCGTACTGACGTTGCGTGGTGACGAAGACGCGTTGACCGTCACGATGGAGGGCCACGGCCGCGAAGGCTTGGACCTCGCTCGCACGGTCGGCTGGTTCACCGCCGAATACCCGGTCCACATTGAACTGTCCGGAGTGGACACACTCGATCGCTTGCTGCGCGCGGTCAAGGAAGCGCGTCGGGCAGTGCCGGACGGCGGGATCGGTTTCGGCGTCCTCCGGTACCTCGACCGCGGCGCTGAGTTCGCGCCGGAAATGCCGGACGTTCTGCTCAACTACCTCGGCCGGTTCACTCCGCTGTCCGGCGGCTGGCAGCTGCCGGACGAGGATCCGTTCGCCGTGATCGAGCCGCCCGCGAAGGCGTTGGAGCAGGTCCTGGCGCTGAACTGCTTCGTCCGCGAGGACAGCGTGCCGCGGATCGCCGTCGAATGGACCGCCGCCAGCCGGGTCCTGCCGCCGGACGAGGTCGAACGCCTGCAAGAAGCGTGGGCAGCGGCGCTGGCCACGTTGGCGGCGCATGCCCGGGAGAGCATCGGCGGGCTCACACCGTCGGACCTTCCGCTGGTCAGCATCACTCAGGACGACATCGACGCCCTCGAACAGCAGGGCCCGCTCGCCGACGTCCTGCCCGCGACGCCGTTGCAGGCCGGGCTTTCGTTCCACACTCTGACCCGGGGCGGACCGGACGTCTACACCGTGCAGGCGGTCACCCGGCTCGAAGGGCAGCTCGATCCAGACCGGATGCGAGCCGCCGCCGGGGAACTGCTGCGACGGCATCCGGCGCTGCGCGTCCACCTGCACACGACGGCGGCGGGCGAGGTCGTGCAGGTCGTGCCCGCCGACCTGCACCTGGACTGGCGGCACGTCGAGCACCCGGAGAACGCCGACGACGAATGCGCGGCCGAGCTGGCCCGCCCGTTCGACCCGGCGGTGCCGCCGCTGATCCGGTTCCTGCTGCTCACCCTCGGCCCGGCCGAACACCGGCTGGTGCTGACGATCCATCACGCGCTGCTCGACGGCTGGTCGATGCCGCTCGTCGGCCGCGCCCTGCTGGCCACCTACGCCGAATTGGACGGCGGACCGGCTGCTCCGGTCGCGCCGTCGCTCACGGAGTACCACCGGGTGCTGGCCGCCCGCGATCACGACGCGGCCGTCGAGGCCTGGCAGACCGCATTGGCTGGCCTCGAAGAAGGAACTCGGCTCGCTCCGGCGACCAATGAGTCCACTTCAGACCGTCCACAGCGGATCTGGGTCGGGCTCGGCGCGGACTTCAGCGAACAGCTGCGCGTCTTCGCCCGGGAACGCGGCGTCACGTCGACGGCGGTGTTCCAGACCGCGTGGGGCGTTCTGCTGGCGCGGCTCACCGGACGCCAGGACGTGGTGTTCGGCTGCCCGGTGTCCGGCCGTCCGTCCGATGTGCCCGGTGTGGAGGCGATGATCGGCCAGCTCGGCACCACCATTCCGGTGCGCGTGGCGTTCGCGCCGTCCGATCCGGCCGCAGAGCTGCTGGCGCGAGTGCAGGACGAGAACGCGCGGCTCACCGACCACCATCACCTCGGCCTGCCGGACATCCAGCGCGCGGCGGGCGTCGGCGATCTGTTCGACACGATGCTGGTGATGGAGAACTTCCCGCTCTCCAGCCGGGACCGCGAACCGCTCGCGCCCGGGCTCGACCTCGCGGGCGTCGACATCACTGACGCGACGCACTATCCGCTGACGGTGATCGTGCTGCCGGGCGACGAGATCTCGATCGGCCTCGGCTACCAGCCGAACTCCTTCGACGAGCCGACCGTGGCGGCTTACGGCCGCTGGCTGACAACTCTGCTGCACGAGATCGTGGCCGACCCGCAGCAACCGGTCGCACGGCTGCGTTCTCTTGACGCAGAAGAGGAAGCAGCTCTGCTGCAGCAAGGAACCGGTCCGGAACCAAGGCGGGAAGCCGGTACCTGTCTGGAGGAATTCGCCCACTGGGTACGGGAGACTCCGGACGCCGAAGCCGTGGTGTGCCGGAACCGCCGCTTGACCTACGCGGAACTGGACCGGAAGGCGAACCAGCTCGCGCACGCCTTGCGCGAGGCCGGGGTGCGGGAACAAGACCCGGTCGCGGTGCTGCTGG